>JBFMEJ010000322.1:0-2650 GCA_040753275.1 Bacillota bacterium | reverse complement strand
GCTGACCGCCGCGACGGCTTTTTCTGCCTTGATTCCCTTTAAATAAAATAGATAGGCGTGGGCCGGCGGTCCTCCCCCAGCGGCCGGCGTAACCGCGGCAGCAAAACCAAAGGCCAGGTTTATCTGCAGGATGTCCTTGACCGGCAGGCGCTCTTCCAGCAGGAGCAGGATTGTTTTCATGCGCACGGCCTCCAGGAGCCACAAGAGCAGCACAAGACCGGCCGCCGCCGCCAGGTAGCTCCCCTGGACGGCGGCAACGGCATGGGCGCTTCTTTTCAAGTCGGAACCGCTGATCAGGAGGATCCCCAGGGCGCTTAAGGCAAGAGCGAAGAAAGCTCCCCACCAGTACCGGCGGGGAAGAATTTTCAGGCCGGGAGGGTTTTCGTTCACCAGCCTCACCGCTTATCTTTGATCAGTTTCCATTTTAACCCTGGCATAATGCAAAGTCAAACCTGGCAAAAATTTTAAATCGTGCATGCCGGAACAGAGAAGTGCTTATACTATGAGCACCGGGTTTTGCGGGAAATAAATACAGCAGGAGGAAACGCTTTGACTTTTGCTTACGTCCAGCTGCCGGATTGGGAAGAACTTGAAGAGCTGCTGAGCGCGGCCACGGCCAGCCGGGTCCCGGCCGTCCGGGATTCCCTGGCGCATGCCCTGGGAGGGGGGAAGCGCCTGCGGGCCGCCCTGGTGGCCGCCTCGGCGGGGTTTGCCGCGCCGGACATGCGCGCAGTGGCCCGGACGGCAGCCGCCATGGAATTGATTCACCTGGCTTCGCTCATCCATGACGACATTATCGACGAAGCGGCTTTCCGCCGGGCCAGGCCCAGCCTGTACCGCCTGTTTGGGCGGGTTCCGGCGGTGCTGACCGGAGATTACCTTTTTGCCAGCGCCTTTAACTTGATTATCGACCTGCCCAAAAGCATTTTAAAGCTTGTTACGAAAACAATCCGGACCATGTGCGAAGGAGAAATTGCTGAACTGGGCGCAAAGGATTTTAGTCTGCCGGCGTATTTTGCCCGGGTCCGGAAAAAGACCGCTTCTTTGATCATCGCCTCCTGCCGGAGCGGGGGCATTCTGGCCAATCTGCGGGGGGAGCAACTGAGGGGTCTGGAAAAGTACGCCTTAAACCTGGGGATAGCCTTTCAAATCGTGGACGACCTGATGGATCTTGCCGGCAGCCCGGAGTTGCTGGGGAAACCCTGCCTGCAGGATCTGACCAAAGGAATTCCCACCCTGCCGGTAATTCATTTTTTGAACAATTATGCGGAAGGTTCGGTCTGGAAGGAAAAGTTAAGCCGGGGAGGGTTGTCCGGAGAAGAGGCCCGGGAACTGGCCGGCCGTTTAATTTCTGCCGGTTGTTTGCATTATGCCCTGGGGGTAATTTTATTGAAAATCAGGCTGGCCGTCGAGTTCCTGGGAAGCTTGCCGGCGGGCCGGGCGCGGGAGGATTTAAAGAAGATTGCCCGGCGGATTTTAACTCCCCTGGCGAACTTAAATCACTCCGGCCCGGCGCAGGAGGTTGCAGAAACGGTAGAGCTTTTCGCCCTGGGGGCCAGCGGCCCGGAGGAGATCGCCGGCTGCCGGCAAGAAATTTTGGGCGCGTACCTTCGGGTCGGAAAGGTACAGGGCCGGCAGGCCCCTGACGATCAACCGGTGAAAGGCGGGGTCGGAAAGTTCTTCGACCCTTTGGAGGGATTGGGCGAAAAAGAACTGCAGGCGCTGCCCCGTCTCCTGCGGACCGGAGTAATAAAAGGTGAAGTTTAAGTCGCCTTCCTGCCGGTCCTCGGCCTGGTCGATTAAATAGTCCAGTAAAATGTGCAGGCCGCCTATCCAGGGGAAGTAGGCCCGGTTGATTTTTTCGATCTCTCCCCGGGGAGGCGCCGGCCGGGCGGCCAGCGCCAGCAGGGCAAAGATCCCCAGGGTGGAACCGGTGGCCGCAGCCAGTTCCCACCAGAACAACTCCCGGTTTTGCGCCAGCAGGGGCTTCAGCCAGGCAACCAGGCGTTCCTCGCACTGGTGCGGAACCAGGTGTTTGTTTACCTGCAGGGTACAGTAGAGTTTGGCCAGCGTTAGCGCGTGTTCCTTGACCGGCGCATAACCGGGAAGGGAGGCGATCGCCTGCCGGCAGGCCCGGGCCAGGGAATTTAAGTACCCGCCGTCTTCCCGGTAAGGATAGAGGGAATAATAATTGCTCATGGCGGCCGCCGGCTCCAGGGCGTCCAGAAAAGCCCGGTGCAGTTGGGCGAAGGATGCCCCGTCGTGCAAACCGGCCCGGTCGCACAGGTTATCCAGGTAGTCGCTGATGGTCTGGAGAGCGATGATCGCCCGGAGCAGCGGTTTCCGGTACTCCGGCGGGGCCCAGGCGGAAAAAACGGCCCCTCCCTGACAGTGGAACCTTTTTAATTTCAGGCTGGCCAAGGCCAGCTGTTTTAATTTTTCGTCCGGGCACTTCCGGGCCATGGCCTCCCATTGCCGCAGCTCTTTTCTGATTCTGGGGTAGATCCGGAAAAAGATTCCGGGCAGGTGAACAGGAAAAGTGGACAATATTCCTTCCTTCCTTCCTTCCTTCTGCGTAAAACAACATCATCGAGCTGGAATTGTCCGGCTCGCTCCGATGCTCCGGGTCGACCAGGCATCAGCTTGCCGC
>JBFMEJ010000321.1:0-2655 GCA_040753275.1 Bacillota bacterium | reverse complement strand
TCTTGGATTATGGCACACTTTTTGCAGAACTTAAATAACAATAGGATTGTCCTAAAAAGAGTAATTTAACAAAACGGGGAGGAGGAAACTATTGGGAAGCAGCTTTGGCAACATTACACAGGCAAGACTTGATCAAATTAGTACCTTCCTGGCCCCCAACAAAATAGTTTTTGGTGTTGGGGCGGCCAAACAGGTGGGAAAAGAGGCTGGTTCTTTTAATGCAAAGAGGGCACTAATTATAACCGATCAGGGGGTGATCAAAGCAGGTATACTAGGGATTATCCAGGAGTCGTTAAAGGTGGAAAAAATTGAGGCGGACATCTTTGATGGAGTAATTCCTGAACCACCGGCCGTCGTAATTGACGAATGCGCCCAACTGGCCCGCGCAGGGAAGTATGATGTGATCATCGGAGTTGGAGGGGGAAGTTCTTTAGATACGGCGAAAGGCGTCTCTTTAATGGCCGTCAACCAAGGGAAAGTACTCGATTATGCGGGAATTGACTTAATTCCCAAAAGAGGTCTTCCGAAAATTTTACTGCCCACAACAGCAGGCACCGGCAGCGAAGTAACGCGTGTGTTCGTGATTACTGACGAGGCAAACAATACGAAAAAAGCTGTGTACAGCAATTTTGCCCTGGCCGACGTAGCGATTGTTGACCCCCTTCTGACTGTCAGCATGCCCCCGGTTGTTACCGCGGATACGGGTATGGACGCCTTGGTGCACGCCATCGAATGTTTCGTTTCCGTCAACGCTACACCCTTTTCCGACCTTCTCGCCCTGGAAGCCATTCGCCTGATCGCTGAAAACTTACCTGCTGCCTACGCCAAGGGAAGCAACCTTGCGGCCAGATATAAGATGATGCTGGCGGCAACTATTGCAGGAATGGCGTTCACCAGCGGCGGGCTGGGAGCCGTGCACGGCCTGGCTTACGTTCTTGGCACGGAATATCACCTGTCCCACGGGAGATCTAATGCGATCATGCTGCCTTACGTAATGGACTTCAATAAAATCGGCAGTTTGGACAGGTATGCGTGCATTGCCCGGGCGATGGGAGAAAACGTCGAAGGTTTTTCCGCCTGCCAGGCTGCGGAAAAGGCGATCACCGCCGTGAAAAGGTTGCTTGCCGAAGTCAATATCTCCATTAAGCTGGGCGACTACGGCGTTTCCAGGGATGATCTCCCGAAACTGGTGGAAGGAGGTATGCAGCAAACCAGGCTTTTTACATCGAATCCGAGGGATTTGCGGGAGGCTGACGTGGAAAAAATTTATTTAGCAGCTTTTTAGTTAAAAGGAGGAATGTTTCAAGTGAAATGGGGGAAATTGTTCAAACCGTTAGTTCTGGCGACTATAATTTTCGGCTTGATCGGAGCTCTGGCCGGTTGCGGTAAAACTTCCCAGCCGCCGGCCGCCCAGCCGTCCTCAAAAGAGATTAAAGAAATAAAAATCGGTTTGCTTAATTCGATGACCGGGGCATTTGCTCCAGCAGGGGCTCTTGCCGGATACCGGGGGCAGCAGATTGCCATCGACATAATCAACGAGAAAGGCGGCGTGCTTGGAAAGTATAAAGTCGTCCCGGTGGCCGCCGATGCGCAAAGCAACCCCGATATTGCCATCCGCGAGGCCGAAAGGTTAATCAACGTTGAACGTGTTCCGGTAATCGCCGGTGTTTTTTCAAGCGCCATCGCGGTTCCCGTTGCCCAGTTGTGTGAAAGAAACAAAACGATCTTCTGGGATCATATCGCGATTTCGGATGCGGTTGTCAAAGGCAAGCACCAACAGTATGTCTTTCGTCCGCAGCCGATGGGATCCCAATGGGGGACGGGCACCGTTGATTTCATCAACAGCAATTATAAGCTGTTCGGCGTTTCCAGTCCCGCCGATTTAAAAGTGGCAATCCTTCACGAGGACGGCCCTTATGGGGTTTCCTGCGCCGCGGGAAATGAGGAAAGAATTAAAAAGTACGGGATGAAGCTCGTGTTAAAACAGTCGTATTCGGTTGACATCAAAGACATGACTCCGATCATCACCAAGCTCAAGGCTGCCGAGCCGGATGTCATTTTCCACACGGGTTACTTCCCCGACCTGGTCCTGTTTTTCCGGCAGGCAAGAGAGCTTGGGTTAAAGACCAAGGCAATTTTAGGGCACGGTGCGGGACATGCCGCTTTGCCGGAGATCGGGGAACAAGTCGGCAAAGATGTGGTCCAATACGTATTTAACATTGATCCGCCGCCGGCCCAGATTATCGACCCCAAGAAATTAGCACCGGGCCTTGGTGATTTAAACGCCGAGCTTCTCAAAAGGGTCAAAGAAAAGTATAATACTGACAATCCGGCGACCCATTATACCCAGGGGTTTGTCCATACGTGGATCCTCCTGGACAAGGTTTTGCCTGTTGCCATTGAGAAATACGGCGGGGTTACCCCGGATGCCATCAGAAAGGCCTGCCTGGATCTCGATATTCCCGAGGGAGGAACTGGCGAGGGGTACGGTGTAAAGTTTGCGCCCCCGGAAGACGAATATGCCGGCCAGAACATCCGGGCCTTTCCTGCTGTTATGCAATGGGTCGGAGGAAAATGGCGGATTGTATGGCCGGAAAATTTAAAAACTGCTGAGCCGGTTCTGCCTCTCCCGAAAGATTCACCTTTTGCTAAATA
>JBFMEJ010000320.1:0-2673 GCA_040753275.1 Bacillota bacterium | reverse complement strand
CCGGCCTTCTTCCCGCCAGGAAAAAGCTGTGCCGCATGGAAGCCGATTCTCCTCCCCGGATCGTGTTGATGAGGGCGGGGTCGAGATCCGCAATCAGCAGGTCCTCCCGGCCGGGGAAGGCTTCCGCCGCCACGTTTCCTTTCGGGTCGAGAACAATTGCCCCGCCGCAAAAGGTTTGCCCGCCGTCTTCGCCGGTGAGGTTGCAGGCCGCGATGTAGACCGAATTATCGTAGGCCCGGGCAGGCAGGTACTTGAGCCAGACGTTTTTCCGGTCGTCCACGAAGGCGGGCGAGGCGTGGGGAGCGAAGATGATCTCGGCTCCCTTCAGGGAATAAATGGCGGTTACCTCGGGAAAATGCAAGTCCCAGCAGATGGCGATGCCGAAGCGGGCCTTTTCCGTGGAAAAGACGGGAAAGGCGTCCCCCGGCGTAAAGTAGGGAAGCTCGCTGTTCCCCAGGTGGGTTTTCCGGTATTTTTCCAGCCGGCCGTCCGGAAAGGCCGCCAGCTGGGTGATGAACGGCCGAGGGGAGCCGGATTTTTCGGCCAGGCCGGCCAGGATGACCAGGCCGGTTTCCCGGGCCAGGGCGCTGATGGCCAGCGAACTCTCTCCGGGAATTTCCTCGGCGTTCAGGTGCGCCCTTTCCCGGTTGTAGCCGTGCGCGGACAGTTCCGGGAAACAGATCATCACTGCCCCTTCTTTGGCCGCCCGCCGGGTAAAGGCGGCGATTTTTTCAATATTTTCCCGGGGGCGGCCGGTTTTAACCTGGATTTGAGCGAGGGCGATCCGGAGTTGTTTCATTTTACCGCCAGCATCTTCCGGGCCAGCTCAACGCCCAGCACCCACAGGGTGGCGGTGCTCAGGTGGGTGGGGGCGACGGCGTCGAAGAGGATGTTGGTTTGGGCGCTGAATTCTTCGTCGCCCTCCCAAAGGATCACCGCCAGCGGGAGTTTGGGCAGGGCGGGAATTTTAAAGCCCAGGTCGCCCATTTCCAGGGGGGTTCCGCCGAGGGTGCGGGCGGCCCTTTGGAAACCGTCCGGGTCCCGGCCGAAACGTTTGGCCAGCGGATTGGTGGCGTCCGTTTGAAAGGGAGCGTAGTGGTGGCTCCCGTCCGGCAGCTCCAGGAAGGAGAGCCAGCGCCCCCGCGGCGGCAGGCCGCTGGCCAGGCAAAGGTACTGGACCATGATGACGCGGTCGTTGTAGGGAACGTTGTTTTGGCCGGCGCAAAAGATCCGGCCGTTGCGGTCAATTTCGTATTCCCGGCCGAAATAGGGGAACAAAAAGATCCCTTTCTCCCGGTCGTACACTGCCCCGCTTCGTGCCGCCGCGTCTTCCGGAGGGAGGATCGCCAGCTTTTGGGCGGCTTCCGCATAGGCGTTAAGTACGTTGCACATCATTTCATCCCCTTGGTTTATCCATTTCGTGGAAGGAGGTACTTCCGGTAAAAAAACGGCCTGGTTTTGGTGGATATTTAAAGATGCCCGGGCTTTGCTGGAGCCAGGAGCGGTGTCCAGCCAGGGGCAGGCGTTTCCGGGAACTGCAAAACCGGGAACGAAACAGAAAAATGATTTTGACGGCTCAGTTCAGTCACGGAGCAGGCTTTGCAGCGTGGCCAGGTTTTCCACATCTTCTTTCAGGTCTTTTCCCTTGGGAGTTTCCAGCACCATGGGCAGCTGTGCAAAACGGGGGTCGTTTAAGAGGAGGCGAAACGGTTCCAGGCCCAGCTGCCCCAGGCCGATGTGCTCGTGCCGGTCCAGCCGGCTGCCCAGCTTCCCCCGGGAGTCATTCAGGTGAATTGCCTTCAGCCGTTCCAGGCCGACCAGGGAGTCCAGCCGGGCGAAGGTTTCCGCGTAGGCTTCGGGGGTGCGCAGGTCGTACCCGGCGGCAAAGGCGTGGCAGGTGTCGAAGCATACCCCCAGCCGTTCGGGGGCGGCACTGTCCTCGATGATCCGGGCCAGGTGTTCGAAGCGGCCGCCCAGCACAGAGCCCTGCCCGGCGGTAACTTCCAGCAGAATCATAACGGAGGAACCGGCGGTCCGGTCGCAAACTTCGTCCAAAGCGCGGGTGATCCGAGCCAGCCCCACGTCCTCGCCGGCCCCCAGGTGGGCGCCGGGGTGGGTGACCAGGTAGGGGAGGTCCAAAGCGGCGCACCTTTCCATTTCCACCAGAAAGCTTTCCACTGACTTTGCCCACAGATCCTCGTCCGGGGAGGCCAGGTTGATCAGATAAGAAGTGTGGCCGAAGACAAACATTTGGGCGGCTTCCCGGTTTTCTTTAAACTGGCGGATCTCTTCCGGCTCCAGGGGCTTGGCCCGCCACTGGTTGCTGCTCTTCGTGAAAATCTGGATGGCCCGGCAGCCGATGCTCTGCCCGCGCAGGATGCTTTTATCCACCCCGCCGGCAATGGACATGTGGGCTCCCAAAAGCATAACTCCCACCTGCTTTTCACTACGTTTTCTGCCTTTTGAATTTTCATCGTCAAGGGAAACCTTAAAAACATTGTCTTGAAAACATTATAGATCTTTTTGTGAAAAGGACAATCATTTATTTTACCAGGCTGGACAGAAACCAACCCAAGCCAACGACGATAAAGGTTTCACGACCTCACGGCAAGGTAACTTGCCGAATCAAGGTACATTTTTCCTTTATAGCCCTATTTATATTCTTATAGAATT
>JBFMEJ010000319.1:0-2676 GCA_040753275.1 Bacillota bacterium | reverse complement strand
CGTAAGGCTTTGACCAGGGCGGCCACTGCTTCGGGAACTTCGCCTTCGAGAATTTTGCCGGCGGCCCGGGGCTTGGGCAGGAAGTATTCCAGCACCTTCACTTTGGGGGCCGCCTGGTCGGCGCTCAGGCCCAGGTCGGCCAGGCTCTTTTTCTCCATCGGCTTCTTTTTGGCCTGCATGATTCCTTTCATGGTCGGGTAACGCGGCTCGTTTAAGCCCTTTTGGGCGGTCAAAACGGCCGGCAAGGGAACTTCCACAACCTCGTTCCCGCCTTCAATGTCGCGGGTGGCGACCGCTTTGCCGGCTTCAATTTCGATTTTGGTGACCTGGTTGACCACGGGGAGGTCTAAGATTTCCGCCACGCGGCCCGCCACCTGGGCGCTGCCGTCGTCGATGGCCCGCCAGCCGCCCAGGATCAGGTCATACTCCAGACCGGACACGGCCTTGGCGAGGATGGTGGCGGTGGTAAATTCGTCCACTTCTTCCATCTCCGGGTTAATCAGCACCGCCCGGTCGGCGCCCATGGCCAGGGCCTGGCGCAGGGCTTCCTGGACGCTATCCCCGCCGACACTCACTAAAACAACCTCTCCCCCGTGTTTTTCTTTGATGCGCAGGGCTTCTTCCACGGCAAATTCGTCGTAGGGGTTGATGATCAGGTTGACCCCCTGCCGGTTAATCTTGCCCTGGCTGTCGAGGGTGATCTTGGCTTCGGTGTCAAAAGTCTGCTTCATCAGGACGACAATTTTCATCTCTTCTCCCCCTTTTTCTGGAACCATGGATCTGGCAATAAATCAGGCCGGGCGCCTGAGACGGCTTTTTTAGCAGCCTTGTCCTTGCCTGTCCCGGATTTTTATTTGACTGACTGATGAAAACAATAGCCGGCACAGGGACTCTTAGCCTGACCGGTTTCCCTATCCCCATCCTGGATTTCCGGATTGCCGGCGGCCGGCAGGCCGGAGCAAAGACTTTTGGCGGTGTTTCAGGCTGCCCGGGGAAAAAGTGCACATGGTCAAAGACATGATCGAAAAAGCTCACCCCCTTCACTGCCGGCCGGTTCCCATGCGCATTATTAGAACATCCGGTTAATAATCTACTTTTTCTTCGATTCTTGTTAAATTCCTGCTTTTGCTCCAAATTATTTTCTGGCGCCCGCCGTTCGTTTGCCCATCCCTGCCCTTAAGCCATTTTCGCCTTCTGCATGTGCCTGGCCAGCGCTTCCTGGTACAGCTGCAGGTATTCCACCGCCGAGCGCGCCCAGGAATAGTCGATTTCCATCGCATGGCGGACGAGTTTCTGCCACTGGCCGGGGTCGTCGCGGTAGAGGGCCAGCGCCCGTTTCACGGCGTGCAGCAGGGCTTCTTCGCTGTATTCGGCGAAGACAAAGCCGTTACCGGAGCCCGTAACGGGGTTAAAATCGTGGACGGTGTCCGCCAGGCCGCCTATAGCGCGGACGATGGGAATGGTCCCGTAGCGCATGGCGATCAGCTGGCCCAGCCCGCAGGGCTCAAAGCGCGAGGGCATCAGGAACATGTCCGCGCCGGCGTAAATGCGCTGGGCCAGGATGGCGTTAAAGCCGATGTGGACGCCTGCCTTGCCGGGATATTTGCTCTTTATTTCCTTAAAAATTTTTTCGTAATACGGGTCCCCCGTCCCCAAGAGAACGAACTGCAGATCCATCTCCATTAATTGGTCAATAATCCCCGCCACCAGGTCGAGGCCCTTTTGCTCCACCAGGCGGGAAATCATCCCTATAACGGGGGTGTTTTTGACGGGCAAGCCCATTTCTTTTTGCAGGGCGTATTTGTTTTCCCGCTTATTTTCCAGGGAATCCCGGTCGTAATTGCGGTGGATGCGGGGGTCCGTCCAGGGGTTAAACTCGTGATAATTAATGCCGTTCACGATGCCGTAAAGGTCCGCCGCGCGCCTCCGCAAAAGGCCGTCCAGGCGCTCACCCGTTTCCGGCCGCTGGATCTCTTCGGCGTAAGTCCGGCTGACGGTGCTGACCACGTCGGCAAATAAAATGCCCATTTTAATAAAGCTGACTGTTCCGTAAAATTCCAGCAATTCCGGAGTAAAGTAATCTTCGCCCACACCCAAAATAGAGAGGGTTTCTTTGGGGAAATTACCCTGGTACTGCAGGTTGTGAATAGTAAACACGGTAGCCATTTTGTTGTAAAAAGAATCGTGGCGGTAGCGCACGTTTAAAAAGAAAGGAATCGGTCCGGCCTGCCAGTCGTTGCAGTGAATAACGTCCGGCTGCCAGTTCAGCCGGGGCAGCATCTCCAGCACCGCCCGGCAGAAAAAGGCGAAGCGCTCCGCTTCATCTTCAAACATGTACATGCCGTCCCGGTAAAAATAATGGTGATTATCCACCAGGTAAACCGGGATCAGGCGGTGTTCACCCTGATACTGGGCTTCTAAGCTGGCTTCGCGAATAATGGCGGTTTCCGCCCGGTTTTTAAATAAGACCGGGAAATCCATCCGGTACCGCCCCCCCTCGATCCCTTTGTAATGGGGGAGGGTCACCCGGACGTCGTTGCCGGCGTGATCGTTGCCCACAGTGGCCAGGGCTTTCGGCAGGGAACCGGCCACGTCGGCCAGGCCGCCCGTTTTGGCAAACGGCACCACTTCCGCCGAAACCAGCAAGATTTTGAGCGGTCGGTCAAACATTTTTAC
>JBFMEJ010000318.1:0-2686 GCA_040753275.1 Bacillota bacterium | reverse complement strand
ATAATATAAAACGTTAATCCGCCGAAGACAAGTATTTTTTATTCCCAATGCCAGAGGTGTTTTTTGTGGACTATGCCAAAACTTTAAACTTGCCCCGGACCGATTTCCCCATGAAGGCCAATCTCCCCCAACGCGAACCCGAAATTTTAAAATTCTGGGATGAGATAGACATTTACCGGCTGGTACAGCAGAAAAACGCGGGGCGCCCGAAGTTCATCCTGCACGACGGGCCGCCGTACGCAAACGGTCACATCCACCTGGGGACCACACTGAACAAAATCCTGAAAGACATCGTGGTCAAATACCACTCCATGGCCGGCTACGACGCTCCCTACGTGCCGGGGTGGGACACGCACGGCCTGCCCATCGAGCAGCAGGCAATCAAAAACCTGGGGATCAACCGCCATCAGGTGCACCCCGTGGAATTCCGGCAAAAGTGCAAGGAATACGCCTTAAAGTTTGTGGAGATTCAAAAAGAGGAGTTCAAGCGCCTGGGGGTGCGGGGGGACTGGGAGCACCCCTACCTTACCCTGATGCCGCACTTCGAAGCAGTGCAAATCGGCGTTTTCGGGGAAATGGCCAGGCGGGGATACATCTATAAAGGTTTAAAACCCGTCTACTGGTGCGCCACCTGCGAGACCGCCCTGGCGGAGGCCGAAGTGGAGTACCAGGACAAGCAGTCCCCCTCCATTTACGTGAAATTTCCGGTGGCTGACGGGCGCGGGATTTTACCCGCCAGGGACACTTTCCTGGTGATCTGGACGACCACCCCCTGGACCCTGATTTCCAACGTGGCCATCTGCCTGCACCCGGATTTCCGGTACGTTCTCTTTGCCTCCGGCAAAGAAAAATACGTGGTCGCCGGGGAGTTGCTGCCTTCGTTTTTGACGGTCGCCGGGCTGGCCGCCGGGGAAGTGCAGCGGGAATTTGCGGGCCGGGACTTGGAAGGCGTGGTCTGCCGGCACCCTTTCTTCGACCGCTCCTCTGTCGTCATCCTTGGCGAACACGTCACCCTGGAGGCGGGCACCGGGTGCGTGCATACCGCGCCGGGCCACGGCCACGAAGACTACCTGGTCGGCCTGCAGTACAACCTGCCCGTTCTTTCGCCGCTGGACAACTACGGAAAATTTACGGAAGAAGCGGGTAAATTCAGCGGCTTATTTTACGCGGACGCCAACCGGGAAGTCATTAAGGAACTGGAAAACGACGGACATTTAATAAGGAAAGGAACCATCGTCCACCAGTACCCGCACTGCTGGCGCTGCAAAGATCCCGTCATTTTCCGGGCCACCGAGCAGTGGTTCGCCTCGGTCGAAGGTTTTCGCCAGGCCGCTTTAAACGCCATCCGCCAGGTGAAATGGATTCCTCCGTGGGGCGAAGAGCGCATTTACAACATGGTGGCCAACCGCACCGACTGGTGCATTTCCCGCCAGCGGACCTGGGGCGTGCCCATCCCCATTTTTTATTGCGCGCGCTGCGGAAAGGAAATCATCAACGACCGGGCCATCGCCCACCTGCAGGACCTGTTCCGCCGGCACGGCTCCGACATCTGGTTCGCCAGGGAAGCGGGTGAACTCATTCCGCCCGGACTCACCTGCCCGGAGTGCGGCGCCGCCGAATTCACCAAAGAAACGGACATCATGGACGTTTGGTTCGACAGCGGCACCAGTCACCTGGGGGTGCTGGAACAGCCGGAGATCTGGCCAGAGCTGCGCTGGCCCGCCGATCTCTACCTGGAGGGCAGCGACCAGCACCGCGGCTGGTTCAACAGCTCCCTTTCCACGGCGGTGGCCGTGCGCGGTGAGGCCCCTTACCGGGCGGTGCTTACCCACGGCTTTGTGGTCGACGAACAGGGGCGCAAAATGAGCAAGTCCCTGGGGAACGTCATCGATCCGATGAAAGTAATCAAGCAACTGGGCGCTGACATTCTGCGCCTGTGGGTCAGCTCCGCCGATTACCGCAGCGACCTGGCGCTCTCGGACAATATCCTCAAACAGTTGACCGAAGCCTACCGCAAAATCCGGAACACCGCCCGGTTTTTGCTGGGGAACCTGTACGATTTCGACCCGGCCAGGGATCAAATCGCCTACCGGCAGTTGCCGGAACTGGATCGCTGGGCGCTCCTGCGACTGACCCGGATGACCGAGCGGGTTCTGGCCGCCTACAAAAACTACGACTACCACATCGTCCAGCACGCCATTCACAACTTTTGCGTGGTGGACATGAGCGCCCTTTACCTGGACATGATCAAAGACCGGCTTTACACCGCGGCAACCAGGTCTTTGGAACGGCGCGCGGCGCAAACGGTGCTTTACCAGGTGCTCCACAACCTGGTGCGTCTGCTGGCGCCCGTGCTGGCCTTCACCAGCGAGGAGATTTGGCGCTGCGCCCCCAAAGAAGAGGGGGCCCCGGTAAGCGTGCAGCTGACCGACCTGCCGGAAGTAAACGAGGAGTACCTGGACGCAGAACTGGAACAAAAGTGGGAACGCCTCCTGGCGGTGCGCAGCGAGGTGACCCGGGCCCTGGAAGAGGCCAGGCGGGAAAAAACCATCGGGAACCCCCTGGAAGCGGCGGTGGCTTTATACGCCGGCGGTGAACTTTACGACTTCCTCCAGCAGTCCCTGACTGAGCTGCCGGTATTTTTCATTGTTTCGGCGGTATCCCTGCACAGGTGGCAGGAAAAGCC
>JBFMEJ010000317.1:0-2692 GCA_040753275.1 Bacillota bacterium | reverse complement strand
AGCAGTCGCCCGTTTTCCTTTCGCACCTTCGCCTCCAACCAGGGAAAAACGCCGAATGGGAAGGTATCGGCCACCGGCCCCCCTTTCAAGCGCGGACGCCTCTCCGGCCTGTACTCCACCTCCCATTTGCCTGCCTGGTCGAGTGCTTTCCTCGTAAGGTTGACCAACTCCTTCATCCACCGGTCGCGCGGAGACCTTTCTTTCAGGATGTAGCGAGAGAGGTTGAGGTTGTTCAGCGACACCTTAATCAGGCATTTGCCCGCGCTGCCGTTGTAGTGTGCAACGTACTTCGCCGCCGTGATGAGGGCCAAGCACTCCGCCTCGGTGGCCGATACCAGCCCGAAGTTAACTTCAGCCTGCTTGACAACTGCACCGCGGATAGACAGGTAGCACCTGCCGGAGCTTCCGGCTTCCACCCTTACGTCTACTGTGCAGTCATCGTTTTTCTTTGCGTTTTTTGGAAATTCGTACTCTACTTTGCCGTTTTTTACGACCAGGGCAGCGGCAAACGGCTTGCCCTCCTTAGTCTTGAACTCCATAACTCCCGTCCGGCCGAGCCTCATCAACTCTTCCGCAACTTTTCTGGTTATCGCGCGCCGCCCGATCTCTTTCCAGACCACCAGTCCGCAGTTTCGATTTTCGCAACTCCACGACTTTTTGCTCTCGACCATTTCTCCACCGCAAAGACGGCACTTCAAACGAAACACCTCCTGCTCCTAAAAAGTACCGGGACACCCGGCGTTTTTTTACCTCCAGTAAACGTTCAGGTTTATCGCCGTTCCGTTGTCCTCAGCATCGGTAAAACTGGGCACTATCTTCAGCTCCGCGCCTTCTGGGGCGGCCAAGCCGCGGGCTATGGCCACTCCCTTCACCGCTTGATTAACGGCTCCGGCGCCGATTGCCTGGAGCTGCACCTTTCCGTCGTTTTCCTTGAGCGCGTGGTAGATCGCGCCGGCCAGCTTCTTCGGCTCGGTCCTGCTGGAAACTTTAAGGAACATTTTTCCGCCTCCTTTCTTTAGCCAAAAAGGCCGCAAAAAAAGCGCGGTAGCTAGACCGCGCAAAAAATCTTTAAAAAGAAGACAGGATTTCCCGATCTAATCAGGTTTTTTGTACCATCCCGGCAGAAATTTGGCGTTTTCCTTCGGTTCATACAAAGGGCAATTTCCGCTGTAATGCTTGTTCGCCCGCTTGTTGTTAATTCCCAAAATACAGCGGTACTTGTAGTTTTCAGTTTTAAAATGTTTGCAACTGCTCACTCTGCAAATAGGAACAGACGGTTTTCTTGACATAAATTCCTACCTCACTTTAAGAGAACATTTCGCCGCGCCTTCCAGTTTTCCTGCTTTGTCCTGTACATTCCGCACGCTTGAGCATCGGGGTCGCTGCGCTTCAGTACCTCCTCCAGCCCGACCTTTCCCGCCCTTTTCAAGACATCCGCCGCGCGGATAATCTCCGGCACCCTCTTCTGCAGCGTGACGTACTCGGGAATGCTCACTACGCATCCTTTGCGTACCTCTTCCCGCCCTTGAATTGACACGAAAAACCGACAGTCCCCGCAGCGCCGGACCGCCTTTTCCCTCATTTCGGGAAGAATTATCCGGTGGCTCTCCCACAGCTTGTTCTCACGCATACCGCACACCCGCCTTGGTCAGCGAAACGGCCCGGAAAACGGCCCTTTCACCGAACCGACTGCGGATGCGGTCGCAGGCCCGCTCGCTGTTCCTTATTTTTTCCCTTTCTCCAAAGAGGGTGGGCTGCTCCATTTTTGCAGGGAGCAGGCCGGCCAGGGCCACCCCGACCATCCGGACGGGCCAGCCTTCCGGCCAGTGCCGCTTTAACAACTCAACGGCTGCCCGGTAAATGTCGGCGGCCAGGTCGGTCCGTTCGGGAAGGGTCTTCATCCGCGCCAGGCAGGCAAAGTTCGCGTCTTTTAAGGATAAAGCGACCACCCGGCCGGAGTAGCCTCCGGCCCTCACCCTTTCGGCCACCAGGTCGGCCAGTTCTAAGATGACCACCTTGATTTCTTCGTGCCTGCGGTAGTCCCTGGGCAGGGTTAACTGGTGGCCGACGATCTTCACTTTCTCCAGGGTATCCGGGTCGACCGGGCTGTAGTCTATTCCGTTGGCGCACTGCCAGAGAAGTTCTCCATTTACACCAAAGCGTTTCTTGAGGATTTTTACGGGGAACCGGGCTAAGTCGCCGATGGTGTGGATGTTGAACAGCTTTAAGTTGTGCTCGTACCGGGGGCCGACGCCGAAGAGCTCCCTTACCGGCAGGGGCCAAATCCTTGTGGGCACATCTTTATGATCGATTACAGTCAAGCCGTCGGGCTTTTGGAGTTCGGCAGCCATTTTCGCCAGGAGTTTGTTTGGCCCAACGCCGACGCTACAGGTGACGCCCACTTCTTCGCGGATGCGCTTCTTTATCTTTCGGGCTATCTCCACCGGCGGGCCGAAGAGTTTCGCGCAGCCGGTGACGTCTAAAAAGGCTTCGTCGATGGAGAATGGTTCCACCAGAGGGGTGAAGTCGCGCATGATGCTTAAGATCCGGGTGGAAAAGTGGACGTAGAGGTGATGCTGGGGCTTGATGAAAGTTGCTTCCGGGCAAAGTTTGGCGGCTTCAAAAACGGTCATCCCGGTCTTCACGCCCTTGGCCTTGGCCTCGTAGCTGGCCGTTAAGACAATTCCGTGGC
>JBFMEJ010000316.1:0-2693 GCA_040753275.1 Bacillota bacterium | reverse complement strand
TCGCTCTTTGCCTGGCTTTTTGAATTTCATCCTTAGCAAAGGTTCTTTTTATATTAGACTTTTTTTCATAAGGTAAAATGTTAGGTGTATGATCAAGAACAAATTCATCATCTCGGTCAATAGCATCTGGGTCAAGATGATAAACACCATCAATTATTATCCAATATAGATCTAGGAGACACTCCCTTCTTTCCATGAAAGAATAATAATTTAAAATAGACTCATTGGTATTCCAGTAAAGCCATTCTCTTACAAGATCAAAAACTACAGTTCAGGCAGTAGTCCATGCCGGGGATCTTCGAACGGTTCAAAGCGCTCCGGCAGGTTGTTTCATAGATTTTTAACAAGCCGATCCCCTGCTTTCGGGCAGTATTATACCACAAAGTAACCAGTTCCGGCGGCTACCCGCCGGGTGCGCCGGGGTCCCGGCCGGAAAACAACCCGGTAAAAACTTTCCTGATTTCTCTGGCTTTTTTCGCCCCAATCCGCGGCACCGCCCTTAACTCTTCCTCGGTGGCGCACACAATCCGGTCAACGCTTCCAAAGTGTCTGAGCAACCTCTCCGCCAGTTCCGGCCCGATGTGCGGCAAGGACTCCACCAGGTAGCGCTGGCGCTCTTCCAGCAGCATAGGTTTTTTCTCGCCGCGCAGGGAGATCTTCTGCTTCCTGCCCAGTTGCTCCTGGCAGGCGGCGGCATACAAAAAGCCCGCCGTATCCCGGGGGTCTTGTGTAAAGATTACCGGTATACAGTAATTAACTACAATTAAGGCAAGGGTGTTCCTGATTACGTCGGGGTGGATTTTGCGGATCCCGTACAATTCCCTTCCTTCGATCAAAATTACCGGAAGAGCAAAGTTTTCTTTTAAAGCATCGAGCTGGCGGTAAAGGCGCTTTTTCGTCAGGGAAGCAAGGAAGTCTGAAGCAGTCTTCCTTTCCACCGCCACCCGCTCACTTAAAAGATAGTCGCCGACGGGCAGCGCCTCGACGATTACTTCCGCCCCCCTTGCTTCCAGATGTTCAATTACCCCGGACTCCTGTTCGTGCAGGTCGGCAATCACTTTCACGACGTTCATAAGCAACACCGTTATTTATCTTCCCGAAGCATTTTTCCAGACAGGCAATAATCAAATTAAGACCTAATCTTTTCAACTTTTTGAGGGAATAATACTTGTAGGAATCACTTTTAAACCGCCGCCAATTGATCGCGCTCGTCTTTCAAAAAGACGTTCCCTTTGCTTTCTGCCAGCATTATACCATAAAGGATTGATTGCAAAAAAGCCTTTCCCGATGTTCCGGGAAAGGCTTTTATACTAGACTGGAGGCGGCATCCGGATTCGAACCGGAGAATAACGGTTTTGCAGACCGTCCCCTTAGCCACTTGGGTATGCCGCCACCATAAAAATTATACCGCACCTTGACCGTTTTCGCAAGAGGCTTTTTTACCAGGATGCGGTTGTTTTTGCCGTTCCAGTTATAGCTGTAAACTACAGCCGCAATGGGTCAGCCGGGGCGGCTTTTTGCCGGCGCCGGCGGAGGAACTGGATGGCGCAGGCGCAGGCCAGCAGTCCGGCGCCAATCAGGTCCGTCAAAACTCCGGGATCGATCATCATCAGCCCCCCGGCAAAAAAGAGCAGCCTTTCCACCCACCCGGCCCGGGTCACCAGATATCCCGAAACCGCCGCGCCGACGCCGATCATGCCCAAAACACTGGTCAGCATCATGCGGATCACTTCGGGCATGGTGGTGTTGATCATCAGCAGGGAAGGTGACAGGACGAAGACATAAGGCACCAGAAAAGCGGCAATGGCCAGCTTGGAAGCATTAACCCCGGTGCGCATCGGGTCGCCTTTGGCAATGCCGGCGCCGGCGTAGGCCGCCAGGGCCACCGGTGGCGTCACGTCGGCAATAATGCCGAAGTAAAAGACGAATAAATGGGCGGCCATCACCGGCACACTGAGCTGGAGCAAAGCCGGCGCGGCAATGGTCGAAGTAATTACGTAGTTGGCCGTCGTGGGCACGCCCATGCCCAGGATTAAGGAAGAAACCATAGTAAAACCCAGGGTAGGCAGCAACTGACCACGGGCCAGATCGACCAGGGCCGTCGCCATCTTCAGCCCTACCCCCGTTTTGGTTACCACACCGATAATTACTCCCGCCGTTGCGCAGGCAACAATTACGCCCAGGGCTCCCCGGGCCCCCCGCTCCAGCCCGTCAATCAGATCGAAAAAGGAAATGCGCGTGGAACGGCGCAAAAGAGAAGCACCAACGGCCAAAAAAATGGCCCACAGAGCGGCCTTCATAGGCGTGTAGCCCGCCACCAGCAGGTATATAATGGCGAAAAGCGGGATCCCCAGGTGGCCGCGTTCCAGAAAAAGCCTGCCCAGACGGGGCAGCTGCTCCCGGGGGAGCCCCCGCAGCCCTTGTTTTTTGGCTTCCAAGTGGACGCCGATCCAGATCCCGGTATAATAAAGGAGGGCGGGAATCACCGCCGCCTTCACCACGGCGATATACGGCACACCGATAAATTCCGCCATCAGGAAAGCCGCCGCGCCCATCACCGGCGGCATGAGCTGACCGCCGGTGGAGGCCGCCGCTTCCACCGCCCCGGCAAATTCCGGCTTATAACCCAGGCTCTTCATCATGGGAATGGTAAAGCTGCCGGTGCCGACTACATTGGCCACGGAACTGCCCGA
>JBFMEJ010000315.1:0-2706 GCA_040753275.1 Bacillota bacterium | reverse complement strand
AAAGGACCTGAAGTTTAATTTCCTGCATAAGGAGTGCCAGACGCCCATCCAGTACCGCAAGTATTGCCCGTCCTGCGACCGGGAGGTGGGTGCCGAAGAAATTGTGCGCGGCTATCAATATGAAAAGGGGCGTTTCGTGATCCTTGCCGAGGAAGATTTTGAGGACCCGGCCGAAGAAGCCGCCCACGGCATCGAGATTCAGGACTTTGTCGACCTGGCCGGAATCGACCCGGTCTACTACGATAAAGCGTACTATCTGGTGCCGGCGGCGGGCGGCGAAAAGGTCTATGAACTGTTAAAGAGAGCCATGCAGGAAACGAAAAAGGTGGCCATCGCCAACGTCGCCATGCGCAGCAAAGTTTCCCTGGCGGCCGTCCGGGTGGGCGGGGACGTCCTGGTCATGAGCACCATGTTTTACGCGGATGAAATCAGAAACCCGCAGTTGATCGAGGAACTGCAGTACCGGGTGAACCTGCACGAAAACGAAATAAAAATGGCCGTGAGCCTGATCAACAGCCTTTCCACCGGATTCGCGCCGGAGAAATACCGCAACGCCCGCCGGGAAGCGCTGCTGGAAATTATCCGCGCCCGCATCGCCGACGAGCGGGTCGTCACACCCGCCGCCCAGCCCGCGCCGGAAAAGGTGGTCGACCTGATGCAGGCGCTGAAAGCCAGCATCGAAAAGGCCCAGGCCGAGCGGGGCAGAAAATCAGGGGTTAGGGGATAGGGGATAGGGGATAGGGATTGAGGTGAAGTAGTTATCGACGGACTGCCCCTGCTCAAACCCATGCTGGCGGTAAACAGCGAACCCTTCGACAGCCCCGACTTCCTTTACGAAGTCAAGTGGGACGGCTACCGCTGCCTGGCCTACCTGGAAGCAAACAAAACCGTCCTGCGTTCGCGCAACCAGCGGGAAATCACCCCCGCCTTCCCCGAACTGGCCGGCCTGCACGATCACGTCAGAAAACGTCCGGCCCTGCTGGACGGAGAAATTGTTATTTTCAAAAACGGCCTGCCCTCCTTCGCCGCCCTGCAGGTCCGGGCCTTCGCGGTTGATCCGGGGAAAACCGCCCGGCTGGCCGGCGAAGCCCCGGCCCTTTTGATCACCTTCGACATATTATACTCCGGAGGGGTATCGTGTCTGCGTCAACCCCTGGAAAAGCGCAAGGAAATTTTAGCGGAAATATTGGTGACCGGCGGACCGGCGGTTATCTCCGAATTTATTTCCGGCCGGGGGCGCGAATTTTTCCGGTCCTGCGCTGAACGGGGACTGGAGGGAGTCGTGGCCAAGCGCCTCGGCAGTCCGTACCTTCCCGGCAAACGCTCTTCCCACTGGCGAAAATTTCGCCACACAAAAGAAATGGACCTGGTTATTTGCGGCTACCAGAAGGCTCGGGGCGGGCGGAAGCTGGGCTCCCTGGTGGTGGCCGAAAACGCAGCGGGGAAGCTGCTCTACCGGGGAAAAGTGGGAAGCGGACTGGACCATGAGGAAGAGCGGCGGCTTCTGGAATTGCTTCCTTCTTTAGAAATTAAAACTCCTTCCCTGGATCTTCCCCCGCAAGAAGGAAGAGGCGTCTTGTGGGTCAAACCCGTGCTCGTTTGTGCGGTTAGTTTCTTGGGTTTAACCGGCGACGGACTGCTGCGGCACCCGGTTTACCGGGGGCTCCGCTTCGACAAAATATTTTTTGAGGATGGAACACTTTTTTCCGGGCGGCCATAATATGGTACTGAAAACAGGAAATAACTAGCAAGAGAAAGGAGGAAAAATAAATGGCCTTTGGCGCAGGTATAGGTACAGGCGGTGGTTTTGGCGGCTGGAGCTTTGCCTTCCTGGTATTTCTGATTTTGATCCTGCTGGTGGTAGGTCTTGGCGTCTGGTTCCCCTGGTAAGTTTTTCAATTAATTAAATTATCCACAGAAAGGAGGAAAAATAAATGGCCTTTGGCGCAGGTATAGGTACAGGCGGTGGTTTTGGCGGCTGGAGCTTTGCCTTCCTGGTATTTCTGATTTTGATCCTGCTGGTGGTAGGTTTTGGCGTGTGGTTCCCCTGGGGAGCAGTCAGCGCGGAAGCCTAAATTATAAATCTTTTAAAAGAAAGGAGGAAATTTTATGCCGAATCCGTCGCCGATGCAAGGGACTGTCTGGGGTTGGTGGCCGTTTATCTTCTTCTTTATCATTATCATCGTGATCTGGCCCTTCTTCTTTGGGATCTGGAGCGCAGGGAAGTAGGTCTGGCTGAAAAGGGAGAGGTTTGCGGAGTTTGCAAACCTCTCCCTTTTCCCTGGCACACTTTAGGGCGCCTGATCATATGGTAGATTAGAGCTTTGCCAGGTAGAAATTAAAGGAAAGGAGGCTGCTTATGAGCGAGGACATCAAATTAAAATGGGACGGTTTTGGCGGCTGGAGCTTTGCCTTCCTGGTATTTCTGATTTTAATCCTGCTGGTGGTAGGTTTTGGCGTCTGGTTCCCGGGCTTTTGGGGCGCCTAAAAAATTAAAAACGCTAAAGGGTGCTGTGTTTTTGAAGCGGCACCCTTTCATCTTTTATATTTTATAGAGCGCCCGGACGGGAGAAATAATATATTAAGGCCATCAAAGCAAACAAAAACTGGGGTAAGCTCTTTGTTCAACGGAAAAACTGTTTGCATAGCGGGAAAAGAAGTAAAGTTAACTAATCTGGAAAAAATTTTCTGGCCGGAAGGTTTAAC
>JBFMEJ010000314.1:0-2713 GCA_040753275.1 Bacillota bacterium | reverse complement strand
CCCGGCGGCGCGCCGGGGTCTGCCGGCAGGGCGTCAATAATAAGATAAAAGTCATCTTTACGCAAAATGTAAAAGCCGCCGTGTGGAAAGGCCCGCGACGAAAGACATCCGTGTGCCGCCGGGAGGTACTCCCACTGCTGTAAACCTTCCTTACCGGTCAGCCACAGGGTCTCCTCGTGCAACCCACCGGCTGCCTGCCTGAAATCCGGCCGTTTAAACAATACTGCTCCTGTTGAAAGCAGGTGGCGGTGGTCCCGGCGGTTCCAGCTACCGTACCCCGCCAGGACGTGAAGCCTGCCGTCATCGCTGTCGTTAAGCTGGGGAGCAATCCCGTCGGGCCGGGTGTAATGGAGCGTAAACTCCACCATCTTTTCCAGCCGTTCCATATACCAGGCCGGGAAACCGATACCGTTCTTCAGGCAGAGCAGCGTTGCCGATAAAAAAAGTTCGGTGACCAGGCGGTGGTACCCGATCGCACCCTCATGGTTCACCCCGTCGGAGTAGACCTGCTCTTCCATTTCCCGGATCAGCCCCTTTACTCCGTATTCCCGCCACCGGCCGGCTCCTTTAAATTCGGGCAGCATTACCCCCAGGTAAACCAGGCCGGCCAGATCAGCCAGGTAGTGGTTGCCGCTCTGTCCCCTTATGCTCCGCTCCAGGTTGGTCATGATATACCCCCCGTGGACGAACAGGCTTTTTAAGAAAGAGGCCAGAAATTCATCCGTAACAGCCGGCGAATCCTTAAAAAAATAATAGCCCCAGAGCCAGTTGACCGCCCGGATGGCCGCATCCATAGGGCAGGCCCAGTTCACCCCGTACAGCGGCGGATTGCCAGCCAGCCAGCCAGCCACCTGGGCCGCGAACTCCCGGGCGTACCGCTCGTCGCCCGTAAGCCAGTAGGCCTTGCCCAGAGTAGGAAGATGCTGAAAGCGGGAAAGCTCCCAGGGCACTTTTATATCCGAGCCGTCGCCCCTGTTAATCGGAACATCCAGGTAAAATACGGATGGGTCCCAGCAAATACCGGTTTTAAAATCGGTATGCCAATCGATCCCGCCGCCGCTCCCGTCAACATTCTTCCGGCCGGAACCGAGCAGGTCGAATTCGTGCGAGCAAATCGCCTCCGCATCGGCAAAGATGTTTTCAGGCAAAAGAAGATCCTTAAACAATTCAAAGATTTTTTTATCTATAAAAAATACGGGCTTTGTCCTTTTTCGGAAACGGTCCGGAAAATCAGGGCCGTTATAAGGTTTTTCCACCAACTGCTGCAGTTCTTTGCCCAAAATAGCTTCCACTGCCATTTTCGACTTTATCTTACGCAAGTAATAAAAACCCCTGCCGGCAGCGCTCCGCAGTGATCCCATCACGTTATTCACCTGCCCTATAAATTACCTTTTTTGTCATTGCGAGCGACCTTTTTTCGTAGATGCAACACTAAGGGTGGGCTACTACTATACTATTACTTTGTGTCATTGCGAGCCGCAGGCGAAGCAATCCCCTTCCAATAGCTGTCAGTTATCAGCATTAAGATTGCTTCGGCTGACTTTGTCAGCCCCGCAATGACATATATGGTGCATTAACTCATCGACGCTGTTCCTTGCAATAACATTTTTATCCGCTGTTGGCGCCGCATCAGCAGCACAAAAGCCTAACCCCGTATAAAAAACGTCCGCTCCAGTGCCGCCAGTATCCTGCCGGTATGCTTCTCCCAAGTGTATTTCTCCAGCACCTCTTGCCGGGCATTGCGCCCCAGCATCAGCCGGAGGCCGTGATCACGCGCCAGTTGCAAAATGCCGTCCGCCAGCGCCGCTGCGTTGCCAGGCTCCACCAGCAGGGCCGTTCCCCGCTGCTCCAGAATCTCCCCCATCTGGCCCAGCCTGCTGGCCACTATTCCCCTGCCCATGGCCATGTATTCAAACAGCTTCGTCGGCGAGCCGAAAAAGGGGGTGCCGTCCGGGTTAGGAAGGTGCGGCGCCGCCAGGATGTCGCACGCCGCTAGGTACCGCGGCCCCTCTTCCTGCGGTACCATCCCCGTAAAGATGCAGTACCGGCTGAAGGGAGACGTTATTTTCTTCACCGCCGGCAGCACAGGCCCGTCGCCGATAAAAAGAAACCGCAAATCCTCCCGCCCTTCCGGCCGGCTCAAAATCAACGCCGCCGCCCCAGCCAGCTTATCCGCGCCATGCCACTGACCGAAAGTGCCGCTAAAACCGACGACGGTTTTTCCTTCCAGGCCGTACCTTCTTCTCACCGCACCGCCGTCAACCAGCGGTGAGTACCTTTCGGGATCGACGCCGTTGGGATTGACCAGGATCTTCTCCTCCTTCACCCCGCGCTGCACCAGTTCCTCCTTCATGGGAGCGGAAACCACCACTATCAGGTCGGACAGGCGGCAAACCCTCAATTCTATCCCGGCAGCAATTTTTTCAAACCGCAGGGGCCTTCCCCAGTGGCGCGCCATCCAGGGAAAAGAACCGTTGTATTCCAGCACAAAAGGAATGTTAAACTCCCTCGCCAGGTACACTCCGGCATAGTTGTTAAGGCTGTACCGCTGGTAAATCAGGCCGGGCCGTTCTTTCGCCAGGATCTCCCGGCCTGCCTTAATCAGTTGCCGGTTGTAAGCCAGTTCCGCTATCTCCGGCAGGTCACGGATAATGCCGTCCGGCTTTACCAGGTAAACGGGCACCCTGGTTTCCGCCCGCCACGGCAGCCGGTC
>JBFMEJ010000313.1:0-2714 GCA_040753275.1 Bacillota bacterium | reverse complement strand
CTGAAAAAATTTCCTGGAGAGCTGCTTATTAGCAAGATATTATGCAAAAGTTGAAAATATAACCAGAAAAAGTAATGATTCGGAAGCGCCTTTACTCCAGGGCCGGCCGGTTCGTTGCCGGCGAGAGGATCTTTACAGGAGCGGTCAAATCAGTTATGATTAGAGAAAAAAACCGGGGGAGGAGAAAAGGCAATGAGCGTGGAGACCATTCACCGCAATGTTGAAGAGCGTTCCGACGCCGGCAGCGTATTTGAACGGGGTTTGAAAAGTTTAATTTTCGTAGCCGGCCCGGCGGTTCTTTATCTGATTGCGGTGTTGATCATCGGCCTTCCGTTTATTGGGGATTAGGAATCAGGGATTAGGAATCAGGAAGTAGGGATTGGGGATTGGTGGCAGTCCTCTTCCTTATGATGACTATTTTCATCTTATTCCTATGACGAGGACGTAAATCCTCATGCCCAGCCCGATCATTTTTTCAGCACCCCCAGGGGGTGCTTGGCCCGCCGGTCGTATTCCTGGACCTGCTCAAAAAAAGCAATCAAGAACCGGCGCATTTCTTCGTCCCGGGCCGCCGGCGGCCGGCGCAGGTGCCTGATCAGCAGGATCATCGACTTCAGGTGCTCAATTAATGCTTTGTCCGGGCTGCCCGTAACCTCCATGCTCCTGATTTTATTGGCGCACGCCTGGCTGATTTCCGGGATGGTTTTACCCTGCAGGTTGAACAAAAAGGCCTTTAAGTTTTCCAGGTCGGGAGTCATCGGGGGTTTCCTTTCCCATATGTTATTACATTTACTTAAGTTCTTCCCTTTGCCAAAAATTCCTTCTTTGGTCAGAATCAACTCTTTAATCTACCTTTTTTGCGCAGCGACGGCAAACGAACGACGGGCAAAGGGCAACTTTCAGTTGTTTATCAGGGTGGTTTAATGGAAGAAGGAAGGTAAGGTAAGAATAATTTCCAACACAAAAAGCAGCACAATCGCCAGCTCCAGCAGCATGGACTGCTGGTTTACCAGCCGGTTGCTCAAAAAAGAATAATTTTGCATGATTACCGTGCTTTTTTGCTGAATGCTTTCCATCCACGCCCTGGTCCGGAAAATAGCCAGAGCAGCACCGTAAACCCGGGCGTAAAAGACGTCTTCCGTTACCTTTAAAGAATTCCGGATTCTTTCCGTAATTTCGTTGATCTCTACCACCAGCTCCATCAATTTATTCATGATCTGGCGGTACTGCCGCAGGCGCTTGAACTGGGTGACCGCTTCGGCCACTTCGATGGCATCGTACATCTTGGCCATTTCTTCACTCAGCACACTGTCGTAGTAACGCAATTCCAGGAGCTGGGTAAGCGCGAATTCCAGCAGGTCGGGAATGTCGTAGCTGCCTGTTTGGTCGTAAACCAGCGCCGAGCTCCAGGTAATAATTGTCATATCGTCTTCTCCATAAGTGAATGTATGTTGGAGCGTGTCCCTGCGCACCTGCTGGCTGACGGGCTCATCCTCGCCCAGAAGAAGCGGAACCGGATCCCACTCCTGATTCCACTGGCGAAAATAAAAAATCAGGTAGTCTTCCATAAACCCCCGGTAACCCGGCCTGATTAAGGTTTGCGCCAGGGCGTCCCTTACCTCGTCCCGCTTTTTGGCGAACAAATCTTCCAATTTTTCAGTGTCGGAAAGATATACCGCCAGGTCTCTGATCTTTTCGTAGGAGCATGGACTGCTCAAAATAAGGCGCATAATAATGCTGATCACGCCTAAATCATATATCTTGGCGGTAAATTTTACCGGATACCGTTCGTTCAAAAGGACAAGCTCTTCTTCACCCAATTCCACCGTTACGGGCGGATTGGGAATATGAATGGATTTCGGACGGATGCGGGACAGCCTTAACCGGGCGGTGGGCTTGCTCTCCGCCAAAATCTGTTCCACCAGGTGAAGCTGGATTTCCTCGGCCACATCGTAAAGGCGATATAACCAGATTGAATTATTGATCATACTCACCCCTCTTTTAAAAACAGAAATTTCCTGAAAATATATTTTAACAGAATGGAATAAAAAATTCCACGCGGAGGATAAGATTTGCCTCGAAAGAAAAATGAAAAGGGTTGCCTCAAGTGACGACCAGTTTACGGATTCCGGGGGAAAGCGGCTTGACGGCTTCGCCTTGATTGGCTAAGATCAGGGTAAAAATTCTGACGCAATGGAGGAAGTAACTGAAAATGAAAGATTTGATTATTGTCGGCGGGGGGCCTGCGGGCTTGAGCGCCGGGATTTACGCCGGACGCGCAAAGCTGGACGTGCTTTTGCTGGAAAGGGGAGCCCCCGGAGGGCTGGCGGCTACAACGGAAACTATCGAGAATTACCCGGGATTTCCCGAGGGAATCGGAGGAGCGGAGCTGATGGCGCAAATGCTGGCCCAGGCGCAGCGCTTCGGCCTTGCTGTGGACAGCGCCAATGTGGAGGAAATCAGCTGCTCCGGCCGGCATTTTGTGCTGAAAACGGAGGATGGGGTTCTGCTGAGCCGCGCGGTGATTCTGGCCACAGGCGCGGAACCCGAGCTTTTGCACGTTCCGGGCGAAACAGAATTGCGCGGACGGGGGGTTTCTTACTGCGCCACCTGCGACGGTGCCTTTTTCCGGGAGAAGACGGTGGCTGTGGTGGGCGGCGGGGACGCCGCCGTGGAAGAGGCCGTTTTTTTGACCAGGTTTGCCCAAAAGGTCC
>JBFMEJ010000312.1:0-2720 GCA_040753275.1 Bacillota bacterium | reverse complement strand
CCGTCTGTCCCAAGTGCGGCGCCGAACCGCCCGACAACGCCAAATTCTGCCCGGCCTGCGGCAAGGCCCTGCCGAAGCCGCCGCCCAGCCCCGAGCCGAACGGCCACAAGGACCTGCCGCCGGTACTGACGGCAAAGGATGTAGCAAAAATCCTGGGCGTGGGCCAGAGCAGGGTGTATGAAATGATGCAGGCCGGGGAGCTGCCGGCGAAGCAGATCGGGCGCAGATGGCGGGTGTCGACGAGAAAGTTTTTCGAATGGCTGGAGACGGCGGGGTAAGCGCCAAACGGGAACCCTGAAAACTGAAAAAGTGAGGTGAATCAAGGTGGCCGTAATTAAAGCCGGAACCTACACCATGCCCTGCGCCTACTGCCAGGAGCCCTCCACTGAGCCGGTCTGCAAGAATTGCCGCGCAAAAATCGACGAGCTAACAGCCAAAGAGGTGGCCCGGAGCCGCAGGGGCCAGGACGTGCAGAGGATGTTGGCAGCACATAGAAACTGGCCGAGAGGCCCGGAGGTGACGTGCTGATGCTCAAGGCGAACGACGAGGTTTTTAGAAACCTGCGCCGGCCGGAAATTCGGGAAGCGCCGAAACGGCGGTGGGAGTGGACCCGGTGCAGGCCGCTGATGATAGCGATGATAGCCATAGTTCTTTTGTGCTACCTGAAGTGGGCCGGGTTCGTGAGGTGGTGATAACAGAAAATGAAAGACGAAGTCAGCGATGTCCTTCAGAAATTCGCTTCCGTCCATAAAAATGTAATCGAAATTTACCGGCAGGGCAAGGAGGGAGAAAAACCGCCGATTGAGTGTCCCTGGTGCGGGAAACTTACAACAGGTTACGGCTGCGCCTGGGGTTACAACAACCACGTGCACTTCAAATGCGAACACTGCGGGATGAGGTTCATGGAGTGAGGGGCTGATTCCCCGGCGCCTGGCCAGGACGCCGGGGCGGGGGATGGAGTAGCGGGGTATCTACCCTGATTAAACCACGGAAAGCGAGGTGACTCAATGTTTAAAGATGCACGCAAAGACGCCGGACTGAGCATAGAGGCTGCAGCTTTCAAGCTCCACATCGGCAGTCGTACGCTCATCAACTACGAAGGCGGCCATACCCTGGTACCGCCTGACGTGGCGTTAAAGATGGCGGAAGTATACAAAAAGCCCGTCCTGACCGCAAGGTACTGCTCGGAATACTGCCCAATCGGGCAAAAATATGCGTACCCAATAGAGCAGAAAAGCCTGACCGGTGCGGTCCTCGGGCTGATCAAGGAAATAAACGACGTTAAAGCGGTCAGGGACAGGCTGATCGAACTGGCCAGCGACGGACTGATAAGCCCGGAAGAAATCCCGGAGTTCGAGCGGATACTAAGCGAGCTGATGGACCTGGAGCAGAAGATTGAAACGCTGAAGCTGCTTGCAGCGTCGCTGGTCCCGATTGACCAGCTTATTCGCAAAAGAAAAGAAAAAGCGGCTTGTTGAGCCGCCAGACTAAACCCTAAAGCCATTGTACCACATCCGGGGTACGGTGGCAAGCGGAAAGCGAGGCAAAACCATGTACGACGGTCCCGAGTATATAATCGAAAACCAAATCGACATCATCTGGAACGTGACCACAAAGAACCACCGTGCTTACATATCTCTGCTTCAAACCCGGAAGGGGACGGCGGAATACGCTGTAGTCTGCCTGCACCGGGGCAAGTTAGACGAAATAAAGTTTTGCGCCAGCTACACGGAAGCGGTCGATTATGCGAACGTGTGGATCGACGAGCAATACAAAGGGGGTCAACAAAGTTGAAGGCCAAGACGCAATTCATCTGCGAGTTGTGCGAGACGACCTACGACACCCCAGATGAGGCGCTGAAGTGCGAGAAGACGCACATTAAACCGGTCATTGACGGGCCGATTGACCCGAAACCGGAATACGATTACAGGGCGAAATACCCCAGGATAATCAAAATTGGCTTTGAGGATGGGGTAGTCAGGGAATACAACCTTCTGCCGCCCAATTGGCGCGATGGTTATTGATTAATGCCGGAGGATAGCAAAATGAATGAAGAATTATCGCTCCAGGAACTCATCAGAAAGATTAACGAGATTTTCGACTATAAGCCCAAGGTAACATTTTACAATGAGATGATCCTCCTGCAGTACGACGGGCGTCTGGAAGAAGTAGAAGAAGCCAAAAAACTCCTTGATCAGCGGGGCGCAGATTACAGCATCAGCTACGGCGGGCATTTACTCACTTTTGCAATCGTTCCGGTGAACGGCGGTGAGCTGGACGTAGAGGAAAAATAGTCCGCTGCCCCGGCGGGGATGGGTAGACGCGGGCCGGGTGGGAAAACGTGAACCCCGGGGCGGCGGGATAGTTTAAAGGAGTGAGATTCATGACAACAACCAAAGGCGAGGCTTTAATTGCGGGTTTGGATCAAATCCGGGAAGGCCTTGATATGATAGCCAGGCTTGGGAATCGGAATGATTTACTGAGAAATCTTGTAGGTTCCCAGGCTGCCACTCAGCGTCTGAAAGATTTGATGAAAAGCAACAATGTACTCTTCAACCTGATAATTGGCATGGTCAAGGCCAGAAACAGCCGCCTTTCAGAGGAAACGGTTAATAAGGTGGTAATTGACTTTCTTGACGTGCTTTTTGACCTGTCTAAGCCTTACCGTGAAGAAATCGCCACACAAAGTACAGTTAGTAAAACCTGATAAGCGGGGCGGC
>JBFMEJ010000311.1:0-2725 GCA_040753275.1 Bacillota bacterium | reverse complement strand
CAGCCCTGAACTGGGGACTGATCCCCATCGTTTGCGTAGGCGAAAAACTGGCGGAGCGGGAAGCGGGGAACACCATTGCGATGGTGAACGCCCAGCTCGAAGGCTCCCTGGCCGGCCTGGCGGCTGATGAACTGACCCGCCTAGTGATTGCCTACGAACCCGTTTGGGCCATCGGCACGGGGCGGACTGCCCAACCGGAGGACGCCCAGCAGGTAAACGGCTTTATCCGCCGCGTGCTGACGGCCAGGGGCGGCGCGGCGGCGGCCGGGGCGATCCGCATCCTCTACGGCGGCAGTGTTAAACCGGACAATATTGCCTCCCTGATGGCGCAGCCCGACGTTGACGGAGCGCTGGTAGGCGGGGCCAGCCTGCGCCCTGATGTTTTTGCCGCCATCGTGAAAGGCAGTTGTCCTGGAGAAGGGAACGGATGATGAACGTGCAACACATCCCCCTGGTGCTGGTGATTCTGGACGGCTGGGGGCTGGGGCCGGAGGGGGAGGGCAACGCCATTGCCCGGGCGAAAAAGCCGAATATGGATTACTTCGGAAAAAATTACCCGCATACCGTGTTGAGCACGTCCGGGGAAGATGTCGGTTTACCCGACGGCCAGATGGGCAACTCCGAAGTAGGCCACCTGAACATCGGCGCCGGCCGCATCGTGTACCAGGAATTCACCCGCATCACCAAAGCGATCCGGGACGGCAGCTTTTTTAACAACGAACAGCTCCTGGCGGCGGTCCGGCACGTCCAGGGGCACGATTCTTCCCTCCACCTCATGGGCCTGCTTTCCGACGGCGGGGTGCACAGCCACATCTCCCATCTGTTTGCTCTGCTGGAACTGGCCCGGCGCCACGGGTTGAAAAAAGTGTACGTGCATTGTTTTCTGGACGGCCGGGACGTTCCCCCGGCCAACGCCCTGGAATACATCGGGGAGCTGGAGAACCGGCTGGCGGATTTAGGCGTCGGCCGGATCGCAACGGTGATGGGCCGTTATTACGCCATGGACCGCGACCGCCGCTGGGAGCGCACCAAAAAGGCCTACGCGGCGCTGATCCTGGGGGAAGGTTTGCAGGCGGCCGGCGCCGCCGAAGCGGTTGTCAAAAGCTACGAACGGCAGGAAACGGACGAATTCGTCCGGCCCACCGTGATTGTCGATCAAAATGGTGAGCCGGTAGGCCGGGTGCAGGATAACGACGCCGTTATTTTCTATAATTTTCGGCCGGACCGGGCCAGACAGCTTACCCGGGCCTTTGTGGACGAAGATTTCACGGGGTTTGCCCGCCCCGCCGGCCGCCCCCGGGTGTATTTTGTTTGCCTGACCCTGTACGATAAAACAATTCAGGCGCCGGTTGCCTTTGCGCCCCACGATTTAAAGAATACGCTGGGCGAGGTGCTGAGCGCGCACGGATTAAGCCAGCTGCGGCTGGCGGAAACGGAAAAATACGCGCACGTCACCTTCTTTTTTAACGGGGGAGTGGAAACGCCTTTTCCCGGGGAGGACAGGCTGCTGATCCCTTCCCCGAAGGTAGCCACCTACGATCAAAAGCCGGAAATGAGTGCGCCGGAAGTGACGGAGGCCTTTTTGGAAAGGCTGGCTTCCGGCCGGTACCAGGTAATCATCATGAACTACGCCAATGCCGATATGGTCGGGCATACCGGCGATCTGAAGGCGGCGATTAAAGCCATCGAAACCGTCGATCAGTGCCTGGGGAGGGTGGTGAAAGCGGTGCAGGCGAAAGGCGGCGTGGTTTTAATCACCGCCGACCACGGTAACGCCGACGAAATGCTGGACGGGCAAAACGGCGGCTCCGCCCACACCGCGCATACCACCAATCCGGCGCCGTTTATTTTGATTAACCGGGATTTGAACCACGTTCGCCTGCGCCCCGGCCGGTTGGAGGATATCGCTCCGACAATTTTGCGCCTGCTGGGCCTCCCCCAGCCGCCGGAGATGACGGGAAAACCGCTGTTTGACGAATAACTGGAAAGGTATTAAGGCCCAAAGCGCTTAGGCAAAAAAGAGAGATGGATAAACGACCGGGAATAATTTCTTTGTGCCTACCCTACTTCCTAACCCCTAACCCCTCATTCCTAATTTTTACAGGAGGTGAAAAGGTTACCGTTAAACAACTTAACGGTACCGGAAAACAATGGCAGCAATTGTAGAAGTAACGGCCCGTGAAATCCTGGATTCGCGCGGAAACCCCACCGTAGAGGTGGACGTAATCCTCGAGGACGGCTCTCTGGGGAGGGCGGCCGTGCCTTCGGGAGCGTCCACCGGCAGCCGGGAAGCGCTGGAACTGCGGGACAACGATTCGGAGCGCTACCTGGGCCGGGGAGTGAAAAAGGCCGTGGAAAACGTCAACGACCTCATTGCCCCGGAAATAACCGGCATGGATGCTACTGACCAGATTGCCCTGGATAAGACCATGATTGAGCTCGACGGCACCCCCAACAAAAGCAAGCTGGGCGCGAACGCCATTCTGGGCGTATCTTTGGCCTGCGCCAGGGCGGCCGCTCAATCGGTTGGTTTACCGCTGTACCGTTACCTGGGCGGCTGCGGGGCCAGGCAGCTCCCCGTGCCCATGATGAATATTTTAAATGGCGGCAGGCACGCCGACAACAACATCGACATCCAGGAGTTTATGATCATGCCCGTGGGGGCGGACAGTTTCGCCGGCGCTTTACGGATGGGTGCGGAAGTCTTTCATCACTTAAAAAAGGT
>JBFMEJ010000310.1:0-2733 GCA_040753275.1 Bacillota bacterium | reverse complement strand
GCCAGATAAAACCGCCTCCGCGGCGGCGGCCCCGGCGGCGTCCCCCAGGACGCACAGGTTGGGGATCACTCTAACTTCCGCCCAGGCCAGGGAAGCCGCGCCGGTGGCGTAGCCCGGCACCAGCAGGTTGACCAGTTGCGGGGTAACCAGCATTTCAAAAGGAAGGTAAACCGGGTTTTGCGGCTGGCCCCCTCTGGCCCGCAGGTCCGGCCGTAAACTTTCCGTCACCGGCCACCGGTAGGCGTCGTCCGGTTTTAAATCGGCCGGTGTATAGGCGTTAATGTCCATTAAGTAATAGGCCAGGCCGATCCGGGCGGCGTAGTTGCCCCGGTCGGCCCCGTCCGCCGGGCCGGCGCCGGCAAGCTGACATTCGGCGGGAGTAAGGACGAAGCAGGCGTTTTCTCCGGCCTCACCCGGTCCCGCGGAAGTTTGCACGGTCGCCGTCCCCGGAACGCTTCCCGTTCCAGAAACGTTTGAAATGCTTCTTTTCTGCTGTCCGGTTGCGCCGGCGTCCGCCGGATTCCCCGGATTCCCTTGGAACGGACTCCTTTGTAAATGGATGGTTTCCCTTAAATAGAGTACGTCCCCCGCCACCGGCCGGCCGCTTTCGTCCTTCACCAGCTCCGCCCGGTGAAAACCGTAGCGCCCGCCCCGCCCGTCCGCCGCACTGAACTGCCGCAGGGCTTCTAGAAACTCCGGCCGGGCAATCAATTCCCGCGCTTTCAGCAGGGCCTCGTCCACGTCTAAGGCGTCCGGCCGTTTATCCTGCGGGTAACGGTCGGTGCCCAGGTCACGCCGGCAGGCCCGGCCGTCCACGTTAAAGATTAACAGGGCGTTTACCCACCACTGATCACTTCCCGCCCCGTCCTGGGCCGCGTTCAATGGCTTGAGGGCAAAGCCCCGGGGAGCGTACCGGTCGTTAAAATCGACAACCGCGGGATTGCTGCGGTAGGTATCCGCCCCGCCTATGATCCCCCAGCTGCCGGACGGGTCCTTGAGGAAAAGGAGGTCCCCGGTTTGCCGGGGAGTTTCCGGCACCACCACGCCGGTCACTTTAAACATCAGCGTCGCCGCCTGCTGGCGCGCCGCCGGTTGGCGCCGGACAGCCGCTTGCCGGCGGAGATCCGCCTGCCGGCGGGAAGCCTCTTTCCGGCCGGTCACCGCCTCTCCGTGACGGGCCGGCTCCGGCCGTTTTTCATACAGGGGAACCGTCCCCTCGTTTTTGGGCCAGTCCCCGCGGCCGACCGTCACGCTTGCCCCGGCCAGCCGGGTCAGCCGGCCGTCATCGGAAGCGTCGATAAACACGCGCCCGGCAATCTTCCGCAGTCCCTTCCCCCAGGCGACCGCGCCTTCGTCATCCCGGCAAACCTCCCTTAAACGCAAAGCGGTGATCCGGGAAGAAAAAGAACTTTTCCGCAGGTCCGGACCGGTTTGCGGCGGCAGGCCGGTTTGCGGCGGAAATGCCCGCCCCTTGCTTCCGGACAGGTCCGACGGCCGTTCAATTCCGGATAAATCCTGCAGACGTTTGATCCGGGATGCGAAGCCGCCCTCCGCCGGCTTCTTTTGCACTTCCCGCACGTCGTATCCCCACAGCACAGTTATATTTTTGTGGCGGGCCAGGTCGGCGGCTAAAAGATCGGCCATCTTTTTAGTATTGTAAAACTGGCCGGTCTCCCCGTACCACCGGCCAAAGGAGCCGGCGGCCACCGGGTAGCCCCGCCAGAGCCGAACGTCAAAAAAATTTTGCCCGCCCGCGGTGCCGATCCCTCCCAGCACGCGCTCCGGGGCGGGCACAATCACCAGGATGGAGCTCTCCGGGGCAAGCTGCGCCGCCGTCCGCGCCGCCGCACACCCGGCAAAGGTCCCGCCGTAGATCACCACATCATATTTTTCCGTCTCTTCCTGCGCGCAGCCGCTTGTCGCGAATCCGAAAGAAAGCAAAAAAACTATTAAACCGATTTGTTTAAATATTTTCATCTTCCCTTATCCAGATCAACTCAATACCCAGTTGGTCAGCTATCTTTTTAATTTCCGGGTCGCCTGTCACTATAGGCGCTTCTATTTCTTTTGCCAACGCTACCACGAAAGAATCGGCATAGGATAGCCCTCCCCTGGATTTTATTTGCGCAGCGTTTTTTATTTTCGGCCAGGAAACGTCAACGAGAGTTAAAGCTTCTTCAGCAAAAACGCTGTTTACCAGCTCATCGGCGGCTTCTTTACCTTTTCTACGAGTGATTAGGTAATAAGCTTCGCCAAGATTAATAAGACTCAGAAATAGTTTAGAATTCCGGACAGTGAACATTTTTGTTACTGTTTCCGCTCCAGGCTCATCTTCAATCACAGCCAGCAAAGCATAAGTATCGAGAACGCAGCGAGCAAACATCCCTTTTTTTGAAGGCGTTTCATTTTCTGAAGGCGTCCCGCTATTATTTCCCTTCCCTTTATTTACTTGAGAGTTAAGACTTTCCATGCAATCCGCGGTTCCTTTCTAAAGCTCTCTCTTTAAGCAATGTTGTAGTCAGCTTTTCTTCACTGGGAAGGCTTTTAAATTTTCCCCTGAGTTCGACAAAAGGATGTTTTGGCAAGGGACGCAAAATAATTGAACCGTTGCGATCCTCAAGAACCAATTTGTCGCCTTTTTTTAACCCATAACGTTTACGTAATTCTACGGGAATAACTATTTGCCCCTTTTCCGACAAAGTAATTTTCAACATAAATCTTACCTCCCAGGAG
>JBFMEJ010000309.1:0-2734 GCA_040753275.1 Bacillota bacterium | reverse complement strand
ATTTAAACCGGTGGATGGCCTCCTTCAGGGTCCCTTCGTACGGTCCCGCCGCGCGGGCCAGCAGAAAACAATGGTTGCCCTGCAAACACTCGGGGCAAAGCAGCCTTCCCCCTTTGTTCTGCCAGGATCGGACCGGGTCCGCCGCCGGAGCCGCCGCCGGGGAACGCCCGCACCGGAAACAGCGCCTGCCCCTGCGGAACCGGGCAAGCTGTTCCCGGCACGGCGCACAGATCCCCGCCCCGGCGCTTGCTTCCCCGCACAGCGGACACACCGGGCGGGGCGGAAAAACGAGGTCCAGCATTTCCTCCAGCCAGGCCAATTTCACCAGCGCCCCCCGCTCGCTGACGCGGTAATCCTTGCCTTGCGAAATCCCCGTTGGTTATTAATCAATCATGCTTTCTTACGTCGCCAACCGCGCAGCTCCTTTTAAAGCAGCGCCGAGGCGGAAACCACGCGGTCTTTCCCCGCCTCTTTGGCCTTGTACAGGGCCCGGTCGGCCTTTTTGATCAGGCCGGCCACGTCTTGCGCGTGCCGGGGAAAAACGGCCACTCCCAGGCTGACCCGCACCTGCCGGGGGAGCCCGTCCACCGGGAAGTAATGCCCCCGCACCGTTTCCCGGATTTGCTCGGCCAGGTCCAGGCAGTCTTCTTCGTCCAGCCCCGGCAGCGCAATGACGAATTCTTCGCCGCCGTAGCGGGCGACGACGCCTTTTTCACCCACTGCGTCCCTGATCACCCGCGCCAGTTCGCAAAGAACGGCGTCGCCGGCCTGGTGGCCGTAGCGGTCGTTGATGCTCTTGAAGGAATCTACGTCCAGCATCACCAGCCCCAGGGACCGCCCGGCTTCTTTCGCCCGCCTGTGCTCACCTTCAATTTGCCGGCAGAAATACCGGTGGTTGTAAATGCCGGTAAGGGCATCCGTATTGGCGCTGTGCTCCAGGCGCCGCACCAGCAGGGCGTTCATCACCGCAATGGCGGCCTGCCCCCCGATGATGCCCAGCGTATGCAAATGATGCTCGTCAAACGCCAGGGGGCGCTTATCGCCGATTACTAAAGCCCCCAGCGTTTCTTTTTCCGAAAGCAAAGGAATGACCAGAAGCGAGCGGTACACCTGGGGCAGCCCCGGCTCTTTTTTCAAACGGGGGTCGCTGCGGGCGTCGAAAACTATTTCCGGCGTCCTGTTTTCCATGGCCTGCCCGAGGAACCCCTCTCCTTTCGGAACCGCACTCCGGCGCAAGCTTTCGGCAAAAGCGCCGGCGGCCGCGGCGGCGGCATAAGCCCCCCGCTCCTCCGACCAGAGGTAAATCACCCCGGAATGGTACGAAACAATCCGGCGCGCTTCCTTTAAAACAATTTCCAGGATGTCCTCCAGGGCCAGCCGCTCGTTTAACTTTTTCGCCACCTGGTAAAGGGCGAACAGTTCCCGGTTGGCCAGCTCCACGTGGACGTAGAGGCGCAAAACGAACTGTACAATCAGCACAGGCAAAAACAATAAAAGGGAGCCGGCCACCCCCACCTGCTGGTACAGAAGGCTCATCAAAACGCCGAAGGGGGTGCCGAAAAGGTAGGTCAGGGCGTCCCAGCGGAAGGCGTCGGCCCAGGCCAGAAGGGGGTAGCGGCGCCGCCCGGGCAAAAGGTAAAGGTAAACCTGCAGATGGTTGACGAGAAAATAAACGGCAATAAAGGCCAGCAGGGGAACCAGGTCGGCGAGCCCCAGGCCGGCCCCCCGCTGCCCCCCCAGCCTTGCATAAACGTGGTCGGCGGCCAGTAAAGCCGGCACGTACTGGGCTGCGTTAAAGAGGGCGGTCCTGAAGGGGTTGCCGCGGTTCGCGATCCCCTGGCTGAATAAAGCGGCCAGCGCGCTGATCCAGGCAGCCGCCGCCGGACCGTAAATCAAGTAGGAGGAAAGCACCACCGCAAAGCCGCCGGTCAGGCGCCCCTGGGGAAAGGAGACTCCCAGCCACTCCGCCAGCATCCCCAGGGCGATCATAATCAAAAATCCCCTGCCCAGGTCCAGGTTCAACGCGCCGAAAAGCCGGGCCAAAATTCCGAAGCCAAGTAAAATGATCAGCCAGGTGTAGAAGATGTGCCCTACGCGGCCGGCCATCCCCCTTGAGCCACCTCTTCAAGGAAAACAAAAAATTTAGTCCACCGCGATTTCCTCTTTCAAGAAACAGAACAGCGGCGCCCTGATCAGGTCTTTCCCTTTGTGCCGGCGGGCATCGTAACAAAGAAACGTTCTCCCGCAGCCGGCAGCCGCCTGCTCCCCGTGCCGCCCGAAAAAGGCGCCCTCAAGCACCGGGTAAGCAAGCTCCCTGGCCAGCAGGCGGATAATTTTCCCCGTATCGTCGCCCGCCCCGCAATCCACCACCGCCACTTCCAGCCGCGGCCAAAGCCTGTTTCGCCAGGCCATCAGCTTACGCAAAAATCCTTCCGCGGCGTCTTCCTGGCCGCCCATGAGGACGAACAGTTTACATAACTTCTGCCTGCCCGGCGCCTGCCGCACTTTCCCGGCCCAAAACAGGTGAAAAACCCTTCCGAGCGCAAAAACGAGCCAGCCGCCGGCCAGAGCAAGCAAAATCTCCCAAAGCATCGCCCTTCACCCTCTGTGCACCTTTTCTTAATGCACGATATGCACCGGTGCAAAAGAGGGTGAAAGTAATTAAGTTAAGTGCCAGGCACTTAACTTATTTATTCTACAGCCCCGCCGCCTGGCGCAGCACTTCCGCCTTGTC
>JBFMEJ010000308.1:0-2735 GCA_040753275.1 Bacillota bacterium | reverse complement strand
CCCATGTTAAAATTTTACTTTAATAATTATACAATTATACTACAGCCCTCTCCCTTTGTAAAATTAAAGGCTTTGCCGCAGCAAAGCCTTTTCCTTAAATTATCACCATTTTAACTCCCAGTACCCCGTCGATACGGGCGATTCCAGCCAGCGTTTCCTCCGGCACCGGACCGTCCACCTGGAGCACCATCACCGCCTTACCGCCGGCCTCCTTGCGGCCTACCTGCATACCCGAAATATTGATGTTGTGCTCCCCGATCAGGGTTCCTACCGGTCCGATGATGCGGGGCTTGTCTAAATGCGGGACATAAAGCATGTATCCGGCCGGTACGGCATCGATGCGGTAGCCATCAATAGAAACAATCCGCGGGTCGCTGCCTCCAAACACGGTGCCGGCCACCAGAATCTCCTCTTTATCAGAAATGACCCTGGCGGTGATCAAATTGGCGTAATCGCCGTCCTCCTCGTATTGTTTCTGCACTACTTGAATGCCGCGCTCTTTGGCCAGCAGCGGCGCGTTGACGAAGTTTACCCTCTCCTGCAGCACCGTATCCAAAAAACCTTTCAACAGCGCCGTGGTGACCGGACCCACCTCCTGACCGGCCAGGTCACCGCTGTAGGTTACTTCTATTTCATGCACCCGTCCGCTGATTAACTGGGCATTGAACTTGCCCATCTTTTCCGCCAGGTCGAGGTACGGCCTGACAGCCGCCAGGGTTTTCGGGCTGAGTGAGGGAATATTAACCGCATTTCTGACGAACTGGTCTTTTAAGGCAGCCACAATTTCTTCCGCCACATCAACAGCAACGTTCAACTGAGCTTCCTGGGTAGACGCCCCCAGGTGCGGGGTGGCTATAAAGGTGTTAAACTCATACAGGGGGCTGTCGGTATTCGGCTCCTTTTCAAAAACGTCCAGCGCCGCCCCGGCAACCTTGCCCGATCGCAAAGCATCATATAAAGCCTCCTCATCGACCACACCGCCCCGGGCGCAGTTAACTATCCGCACACCGTCTTTCATCAGGCTAAACGCCTTTTCCCCGATGATATGCCGCGATTCCTTCGTCAGGGGCAGGTGCACGGTAATAAAGTCAGCCTGCCTGCAAACATCTTCTAAAGAGAGCAGCCTGACTCCGAGCATTTCTGCTTTTTCTTCTGTAATATAAGGGTCATAAGCCACTACCTGCATCTCCATGCCCTGAGCTCTTTTGGCCACCGCCGAACCAATCCGCCCCAGGCCGACTACTCCTAAAATTTTATTGCGCAGTTCCACACCCACAAAGGCTTTTTTGTCCCACTTGCCGGCGCGCAAGCTGGCGTTGGCCTGCGGAATATTGCGGGCCAGAGCTAACATCATCGCCATAGTGTGCTCGGCTGCCGCAATAGTATTTCCGTCCGGAGCGTTAACTACCAGGACTCCCCGGGCAGTAGCCGCAGTCAGATCTATATTGTCAACGCCCACACCGGCTCGCCCGACCACCTTTAAGCGACCGGCCTGCTCAATAACCCGGGCTGTTACCTTTGTGGCGCTGCGCACTATTAAGCCGTCGTAATCACCAATTATCTCTACAAGCTCTTCTTCGGTCAGTTTGTTTCTGACATCCACTTCTATCTCCGGCTCCCGGCGCAAAGCCACCAGACCTTCTTCAGCAACTCCGTCAAGAACCAGTACCTTCATTAATTCGACCTCCCTAAAAATACCTCTTGAGCCGCCCTTACCCCTCTGCCCAATTCAACCGGGTGTCCCAGTTCGGCCAGCGCCATCTCCAGCGTGCCGACGGCCACCAGGACATCTGCCTTGTTAGTGTAACCCATGTGGGCAATGCGGAAAATCTCCCCTTTAAGAATACCCTGGCCGCCTGCAAAAATCACCCCGTACCGGCTTTTCAACACTTTGCGCAGTTCATCGGCACCGATACCATCGGGGCCGTGGATAGCCGTAACAGTATTGGAAGCACAGTGTTCGTCAGGCAAAAGCCTGAGCCCCTGCGCACGAACGGCAGCCCGCACAGCACGGGCCAGCAGTCCATGGCGGGCGTACACGTTGTCCATTCCTTCGGAAATCATCAGCTGCAGGGCCGCCTCCAGGCCGTAAAAAAGCGACACGCCAGGCGTGTAGGCGGTGTTCCATTTTTCCACCGCCTTTTTTGCCGCTGGAAGGCTGAAGTAAAACCGTGGTGAACGGCATTTTTCTACTGCTTCCCACGCTTTTTTGCTGACCGCTACCATGGCCAGACCGGGTGGGAGCATCATCGCCTTTTGGGAAGCGGTGATCAGGATATCCACGCCCCAGGCATCGGTTTTTATTTCAATCCCCCCTACCCCGCTGATCCCGTCCACCAGCAGCAAAGCCGGGGTTTTGGCCACCAGGGCGCCGATGCCCGCAATATCGTTGGTGACCCCCGTTGAAGTTTCGTTTTGCGTAGCCAGTACTGCCTTATAGTCCGGGTTGGCTTTTAATTTTTCCTCTACTACCGCCAGGTCGACGTCCTTTCCCCATCCAAAGTTAACCTCATCGACCTGAGCGCCGTAAGCTCCGGCAATCCTGGCAAAACGTTCGCCGAAATTGCCGGTAACCAGCGCCAGCACCTTATCGCCGGGGTTGATGGTATTGGCCACAGCTGTTTCCATACCGCCGGTGCCGGAGTGAGTTAAAACAAAGATGTCGTTTTGGGTCTGAAAAACTGTTCTTAGTTTCTCTACAATGCTCTGATGAATCCGAGCAAATTCATCGGTGC
>JBFMEJ010000307.1:0-2743 GCA_040753275.1 Bacillota bacterium | reverse complement strand
AACAACCTGGTGAGCACTTTTTCCTGGGCGTTGAATAACTCTATCCTGTATCCGCACCTTTGTAACTCATTGCTGATCTTAAACAACTGTTCAGCGCCGTATTCGTCAATGAGCTCTAGTTCGCCTAGCCCGACATAATCGGAAAAGCCCGTATCAAACTAATTTGGCGTCAAATCGCCGTAAATGCTCCTTGACAACGTCCTTGTCGGGAAAGTTTTCGCGGATAAGAGCCAGGTGTTCACGTACCAGCCCGATCCCCCGCCGCATTACCCTGGCCGCCAACAAGGGCGGTACATCGTAAAGGTAGAGGATCAGCGTAGCGTGGAAGTCTGCAACATAATGGTCAATGGCTTCCGGGCTGTGGTGCATCACACGCGCAATTTCCTGGTTCAGCATGCCCTGAAGGTGCAGCTGGATGATGCGTCGCTTGTGGGTCAGTTTCCGGCCGGCGTCATGGACACTTCCCGGCGTGGGGAGCACCAGGTCGTGCTCCTGTTCGTAAGCCGTGATGAGGTCAGCAACGGTTCTCTGTGGGCGCATCACTAAAAACCCCAGGTCAATGGTGGACAAAAGAGCCGACTGCAAATAGGCCTCCGTAGCCATGCGCGCGATCATCTGCTGGTGAACCCGGTTGACCACAGCTAAGTTCAGGTGAGGATCACCAAAGACCGCCAGCTCTTGCGGCGTATGCAACGTCACGATGACCGGCACCTGCTTTCTGAAGGTAGTTGCCTTCTCTTCTTGCTGGCGGTCGCCGCAAGCGATGCCGATCCATACCGCCTGTCCCGGCTGAAGTACACTGGCCAGGGGACAGTACCGCTCCCGCAACCTGGCTAACTCTTCTAAGAGGGCCAGTGCCCGCGCCGGGCTAAAATTCTCTTCCCGGCACATGAACTGAAGGAGGTGGTTCTTTACTTCCGACGGTACAAAACCCTCCACGTCGGTTCGCACCAGGGGGCGACAACCCAACAATTGGGGGTTGATCCCGCCCCGCGGGGTCTTTTCAGGGGTCCGCTGAACATCCGGGAGTGACCTGATCCCCTTGGTACCCCGCCTGGGTAAAAGCTGGCGTTGGGCCATCAGCAGGAAGACATCGTGCATGGTGGCGCCGGGGTCTACGGCCTGCAGGCGGGAAAGGGCCAGTTGCTGCATCTGGTGTAAGACCTCCGGATAACGTTTACCAGCAACAAGCTCTGCCGCTCCTGCGGGTGTCAAAAGAGGCAGGGTTACCTTTTCACCGCAGTAGAAGACCAGTATTTCTCCCGGGTGGACCCGCCGGATACCGGCTTGATCCTCAAAGGACCCCATCAGGGTGTTGAACTTGGCTACCAGGTGTTCAGCCAGCCAGGACTCCCGGCCGAAATCAAACCGTTCCCGCAACAAGGACATCTGGGCGTTAACAAGGTTTTTCTCACGAAGGGGCAGATAAGGCGAATACCCCTTCGTACCCGTAACAACATCACCTCCTTTACCAGAAAATGTTACCGCAGGCGATTTTTTTTGGCCGCCTCGGTACGGTGGAATACGTTTCTGATCAATTCTAACCGCCAGGCGTATTCGGGCCGGTTGTATTCCCGGTAGAGAGCGAGATGAGTCTCCACCAGCTTTGCAGAACACCGCATTGCCTGGCGAATGAGCGGGGCGGGCATCCCCCGGTCGGCCAGCGTTACCACCGTCGAAAAAGCCCGGACATATTCCTCGATACTTTCGTAGGAATGGCTGGTCCGGTGTTTAATTTCTGTTTCGGTATAACCCTGGAGGTAGAGGGAAATAATCTGGCGCACATGCGTCAAACCAGGGCCGATATCCATCACGTTACCGCGTAAGGGTAAAACAACTTTTGGGTTGGCCTGCATCAGCCGCTGGATTACCCCTACCTCCACCCCCAGGAGAAAAGCGATGTCCGCCTGGTTTAAGCAGGCCCCCTGGGCTTTGGCCGCGGTGGAAAGGCGCAAAAGCTTGGCCCACTTCAGGGCCATCACCGCATCGGCCGTAACGTATTGGGCGTCTTCCGGTTCGTAAAGGGGTAGGCACACCGGCACCAGTTGGCATTCATGAAGTGGTTTGCCTGGCGGCTCCTCGGCGGCTACGGCGTAATATACCACCTCGCCGGGTTTTCTCCTTCGGGTCACCGGGAAGCTTTCCAGCATAGCCAGGTAAGCCTCCGCTTTGGCCGGAGAGAACCCGAACCAGGAACGTAACTCGTCCCGAAACCCCCGGACGGAATCCCCCGCCGGGGAGGGAAACCGGTAAAGCTCCTGGCCGAACCGGTCGCCTAAGCGACGCAACACCGGATTACCGGCCTTGACCGCCGCCTGCCAGAGGGTCAGCCACTCGGCGGCCAGTTCAAAGGGGAGGCCCAGCCGCCGAGCGACGTCCTCCAAAGCCGCCCCCTGCCGGCAAAACTCACCAAGGGCCACAAAGTCCAGGGTGAGATTATGCCAGGCTACCGGAGAGTACCATAGTTCCCGGCAGACCACCTCTGCCGGGGTCTCCGCCAGGTAGCGCTGAAGCGCGTAGGTGGCCCGCAAAAAGACCATTTTCTCCCGGCAACGCCGGCTTTGGCCGGCCACCGGCAAGCGCACCCCCGCTTCCCACAAGGGGAGCAGCCGCTGTCGGTTGGCTTTGGCCACCCGGTTGGTAAACAAAGACAAGGTAGCCAGTGGGAAATGGGCGCCCTGGAAATACGCCTCTTCGATTAACCTGACCAGCCGGGCGTTTTGCAGCGCCTCCAGCCCGTCCC
>JBFMEJ010000306.1:0-2756 GCA_040753275.1 Bacillota bacterium | reverse complement strand
CAGATCAAACTACTTCCGCTATTTTTACGATCCACCGCCAAGAATGCTTCTGACTTCAATCAGGAGAGGTTCAAAAAATTCTTTTTCTCGTTATAATCTAAATGGGATGACTTTGCAAAATAATAATGATGAAGTCCAATGAGAAAGGGAAGGTTGCGATGGAAAAGGAGAAAGATCGGCATCCGGAAACCAGGTACGTTTGGGAACGGCTGGAAGAACAGGAACGCGGGGCGGCCCTGGCCTTTAACGAGCGGTACAAAGAGTTTTTAAGCCTGGCCAAGACGGAAAGGGAAACCGTGGATTACCTCGCCGGCCGGGCGCGCAACAGCGGCTTTGCGCCCCTCCTGGAATTCGGCCGGTTGAAGGCCGGTGACCGGGTTTACCTGATCGGGCGGGGCAAAATTATGGCCATGGCCATCATCGGGAACGAGCCGTTGGAAAAAGGGCTGAACATTATCGGCGCCCACGTGGACGCGCCCCGCCTTGACTTAAAGCCGAAGCCCCTTTATGAAGAGGCCGGCCTGGCGCTTTTGAAAACGCATTACTACGGGGGGATTAAAAAGTATCAGTGGGTGGCCATCCCCCTGGCCCTGCACGGCGTGGTGGTGAAAGGGGACGGGCGGGTGATTTCTCTGGTGATCGGCGAAAACAGCGCCGACCCCGTTTTTACCATTGCCGACCTGCTGCCGCACCTGGCCAAGGACCAGATGGAAAAGAAAATGAGCGAGGCGGTGACCGGCGAGGCCTTAAATATTCTGGTGGGGGGCGTTCCGCTGGACGACCGGGAAGCGAAAGAGCGCGTGAAAAAGGCGGTGCTGGAGCATTTAGACCGGTATTACGGCATCCACGAGGACGATTTTGTCAGCGCCGAGCTGGAGGCGGTTCCCGCCTGGCCGGCCCGGGACGTCGGCTTTGACCGCAGCCTGATCGGCGGCTACGGCCAGGATGACCGGTCGAGCGTTTTTACCGCCCTGGAGGCGCTCTGCGAACAGAGAGAGGTGCGCCGGACGGCGGTGGCCCTGTTTGCCGACAAGGAAGAAATTGGAAGCACAGGGAACACGGGGATGCGCTCGGTGTTTATGGTGAACTTTATCGCCGAGATCGCCGGGCGTTGCCTGCCGCAGTACAGCGACCTGGCCCTGCGGCGCATCTTGAACAACTCCCGGGCCATCTCGGCCGACGTCACAGCGGGCTTAGACCCCAGCTACCAGGAGGTTATGGATAAACACAACGCGCCGCTTTTGGGTTGCGGCGTGGTGATCAGCAAGTATACGGGCGCCCGGGGAAAAAGCGGCGCCAGCGACGCCCACCCCGAGTTTGTGGCCTTTATCCGGGGCCTGTTCGACCGGGAAGGAGTCGTCTGGCAGACGGGCGAACTGGGCAAAGTCGACCAGGGCGGCGGCGGAACCATCGCCTACCTGATGGCCCGGCATGGAATGGATGTGCTGGACTGCGGCGTGCCGCTTTTGGGGATGCACTCGCCTTTCGAAGTGGCGAGCAAGCTGGATGTCTACATGGCGTATAAAGGATTTAGGGCGTTCTATAAAAATGCCGATTAAAGAGGCACAAAGGAATAAAGGAACAAAGGGACAAAGGCACAGAGGCACAAAGGGAAAAGGGGAAAAAGGTCCAAAGACGTTGAAGGCATTTCTCTATTAATCACGGGCTTGTTCTAGATAACTTTGTGCCTTTGTGCCTGTAAACTTTGTGCCTTTTTAGGGGAGAGATCCTTCATGCTGGTGAAATATTCCGTTGGGGACGTCGTGCAAATGCGTAAACAGCACCCTTGCGGCGGCGACCAATGGGAAATCATGCGCACGGGAGTGGATTTTCGCCTGAAATGCTTAAAATGCGGCCGGGTGGTGATGCTGCCCCGGCCAAAATTTCTAAAAAGCGTAAGGGCAATCGTAAGCCGTTCGCCCCTTTAAAGGACCGGCCGGAGCGGGTACCGGATTCCTCAACGGAGGACGGGAACCCACCCCTCTTCAAGGGGGGTTTATTTTTTCAGGAAAAGAAGGAATCGCGGCGAACGCAGGGAATTTAAGAGATAAGGCAAAAATTGACGACGGGAGGAAAAATAAATGCGCATTCGTTTTTTGGGGGCGGCCCGGATGGTGACGGGCTCCTGCTTTCTTTTGGAGGCCGGGGCAGTCAGGATCATGATTGACTGCGGAATGTTCCAGGGACCGCGCTTCATCCGGGAGAACAATTACCGGCCCTTTTCCATACCGCCGCAAAGCGTCGATTATCTCTTGCTGACGCACGCCCACATCGATCACAGCGGGCTCATTCCCAAGTTAGTTAAACAGGGTTTTCGCGGGAAAATTTTCGCCACCGCCGCCACCGTTGATCTCTGTTCGGTCATGCTGCCGGACAGCGGCTACATTCAGGAGATGGAAGTGGAGCGCCTGAACCGGAAGAACCGGCGGGCCGGGCGGCCCGAGGTGGAGCCCATTTACACGTCCGAGGACGCCCGGAATTGCCTGTCGCTGTTTCAGCCGGTAAACTACGGCGAAGCACTCCCGCTGACCGCCAAAATTTCCGCCCGTTTTCTGGATGCCGGGCACATCCTCGGCTCCTCGGTCATCGAACTTTCCGTGCAGGAAGGGGAAAACCAGACCAGGCTGGTCTTCAGCGGCGATCTGGGGAACGAAAATAAACCATACCTGAACGATCCCGTCTCCCTGACCGAGGCGGATTACCTGATCATGGAATCTACCTACGGGGACAGGCTGCACGACGGGCAGGAAAGCCGG
>JBFMEJ010000305.1:0-2761 GCA_040753275.1 Bacillota bacterium | reverse complement strand
GGAATCTCCGCACGGCGCTGTATTTCCTGCGGCGGGCCCTAGCGGCCGGTGGCGCTCCGGACGACCTCCTGGAAATCCGGCGGGATGCGGTGCGGGCGCCGGCCGGCCCGGACTGCCCGGTGGACGCGCGGCTCTTCGAAGAGAAGGCCTGGGCGGGGCTGCAAAAGGATGCAAAGGAAGTGGAACTCCTGATGGGGGCCGCCTCGCTTTACCGGGGGGACTTCGTCGAGGACCTGGACGCGGACTGGTGCCTGCCTGAGCGCCAGCGCCTTGCCGACCTGCACCTGGCCGTACTGCGGACGCTGGTGGAGCGGTTATCCGCCTAAGCCTCCACGAGGCCGCCGTCTCCTACGCCTCCCGCTGGCTGGCCGTTGACCCCCTGGAAGAAGCGGCCCACCAGGCCCTGATGCGCCTCTACGCCGCCCTGGGGCAGCCCGCCCGGGTCGCGGAGCAGTTCGAACAGTGCCGGCAGGTGCTCAAAAAGGAACTGGGGATTTCCCCCGGCGACGCTACTGTACGCCTCCTGCAGGAACTGGCCCCAACGGCCGAAAAGGGCGCGGCAGCGCGCCCGCGGAAAAACGTTCCCGGGCGCGGGCGGCGCGGCTCCCGTCCCCCGGCCGCCGGGCCGGCGCCTGATTTTTTTCCCGGCGGAGAAAGGCTTTCCGCAGATCCTCTGCGCAACGCCCGGCTGCTCCTGGTTTCCGGTGAGGCGCTGGCCCTGCTGGGGGAAACGGGGGAGGGCATCAAATCCTTGGAAAAGGCCCTCACCCTCTACGACCGGTTCGGCGGCCTGGCGGCCAGGGCCCGGCTGATGCTGGGGGAAGCGCTGATCTGGCTTTCCATCCCCCTCACCCCGAAAATGGACAGTTCGCTGCGCGAGAAAGGGCTGCGCTACATCGAGCAGGCCCTGGAATATTACCGGGCCAGCGGACCGCCCGCGGACCTGGGGCGGGCCCTGCAGCTGGGGGCGCAGGCCTGCTGGGTGGTGGGCCTGAACAGCCGGGCGGTTGACCTGGCGCAGGAAGGCCTGACCCTGGCCGGTGAGCTGGGCGGCCGGGAGGCCGAAGCCCGCCTGGCGGCCCTGCTCGCCATGTCCCTGCGGGAAGAGTACCGCCTGGCCGAGGCGCTGGCGGCTTTTGACCGGGCCGTCGAGCTCGTGCCTTACCTGACCATTCCCTGGGAAATGCTCTGGATCATTTTCCAGCGGGGGATCCTCTCCTACATCATCGGCGACCTGGCGGAAGCGGAACGCTTCCTGCGCGAGGCACTGGCGTTGATCCGGGCGACCACTTTCCCTTCGCTGATGATCAAGGTGGGGGAATGTATGACCTGCTCCATGATGGTCGCTTCTTAAAGTGAATCTGACCGTTCGCGGCGATGCCGGCAATAAAGGATTTCCGCTTAATTTCGCCGGGACGGGACCGGACCTGGCCCCCTGGTACTTCATTGTGGACGCCGAAGGCAGGACCTATGAAGAGGACCGCGGGCTAAGCATAAAGTCCAACCGGGATCCGCCCCGGACGCTGGTGAAGTCCCTGTTCAGGCAACGGCGGCAAATACTTTAAATCTAGCCTTCGTAGTGCCGAAAGAGATTGCCGCCCCCAGGCTGTGGGTCCAGCGGTTCGGTTTGGATGGAAGTGTAGAAACAGCCGTGATAGACCTGGGTCAAAGCACTGATTAAGGTAAGGAATTAAATCTGACCCGCGGCTGCTGGCTGCGACCGTTACTTTTACTTTTTCTCCGCCGCTTCCGGGAAAGGGCCGCCAAAGTTGTGGAAGCTGGATACGGGCAGCGGAAAGGTCGAGCCCGCGCAGGTCTAAGAATGAGCGCACCCGGCGGTGGACGGGCAACCTGCCGGCTGCAGAATAAAGAGGTGTTTTACCCTCCGGGAGCCGGCAATGTCCGGCTCCCGGCAGAAAATAGATGTCGATAGCGCCACGGGATAAGTCAGACCCGACCCCTTATCCTACTTGAAGACTTCTATAACCTCCTTGCTCACCGGATCCAGAATTACCCCTTTTTTCGCGATCTTACCATTTTCCAACACGAGTGCATGGAAGTTCATCACTACTTTGCTGTATTTTTTCGTGTCATCTTTTCTTCCCATATACAGGGCATACTTATCTTCCTTCGGTGCGCCGTTGGCCTGGGCGATTTTAATCGCCTCGGTCGAATCGATGAACTCCTTGGGAAAAGGCTGGGAAGAGACTTCGTACATGCTGTCGTCGAAATTTAATTTAGCTTTTCCGTCCTCAACCACGTATCTTCGCCCGACACAATAATTTTTGCCATAGCCGCCGGCCGTGGGAGGGGTACTGCGGGAAATGACGGAAATGAGCCAGGTGGTCCCTTTTCCGTCTCCGAAGATACCAAATTCATTCTTGATTTCAACAACCTCCGCGTCCGCCCGCCACTTTCTTGCTTCAGCCAAAACCAGATTTACAGCGTCTTTGGCCGAGACCTTTTTTTCACGTGTATCATCGCCCACAATTTTAGTTACCTCTTTTGTCGCGCGGGCTACCTCTTCCTTCGCGCGGGTTGCTCGCTTTTCCCGCAGGCGGCAACGATTGTGCCCATGATCAGCAAAATAAGCAGCAGGGATAGGATTTTGACCTGTTTCATGGTGAAAAACCTCCTTTAATTAAGCATTTTTAGAGAATATCAACCCTCCAACTGCCTTCATCGCGGCCGGGTAAGGCGAATTTCCACCTCCTTTCTACCGCCACCTCCTCCGACATCAGCGTTTATTAAATAGCATAGC
>JBFMEJ010000304.1:0-2777 GCA_040753275.1 Bacillota bacterium | reverse complement strand
TTGGAGGCGTCCGACCCCGACCTGGCCGACGAAATTAGAAAGCAAATGTTCGTCTTCGAGGACATTGTGAAACTTCATGATACAGCCATTCAGCGCGTTTTGCGGGAAGTGGACACCAAGGACCTGGCCCGGGCCATGCGGGGGGCCAACGAAGAAGTCAACGAACGGATCTACAAGAATATGTCCAGGCGGGCCGCCGATATGCTGCGCGACGAAATCCAGTACATGGGCCCCATCCGCTTAAGAGAAGTGGAAGAAGCCCAGCAGAAGATCGTGCAGATTATCCGCCGGCTGGACGAGACCGGGGAAATTATTATTGCCCGGGGTGGGGAAGATGCCATTCTTATTTAGGATTATCCGTGGGGTGGAGATTGGCGGGGATAATGTTTTGCCGCTGGATCTCCGGCGGGATTTTGCCCTGCGGCCGGGAAAAGGCGCGGGCGGCAACGGCGGCGGGAAAACGGAGGAAGAGGCGGCGGAAGCGGAGGAAGCGCTGGCCCTGGCCCGGTCAAGGGCGGAGGAAATCATTGCCCGGGCGCGCGCCGAGGCGGAAAAACTGATGCGCGAAGCGCACGAACAGGCCTTGCGCGTGAGCGAAGAACTGGCCAGGCAGGCCGAAGCCGAAGGGTTCCGCAAGGGGTACGAAAAAGGGCGCCAGGAAGGGCTGGCCCAAGCGGAGGCGGAAGGTCAGTCCATCCGCCGGGAAGCCGGCGCCGTTCTGCGGCAGGCCGGGGAAATCTGGAAAAAAACAGTTGAAAACATGGAAAATGAGATTGTCTCCCTGGCCCGGGAAATCGCCGAAAAAATTTTGGCCGCCCAGCTTACCTTAGATCCGGCGGTAGTCCTGGCGATCGTCCGGGAAGCGCTGGAGCTGGCCCGGAACAGGGAGCACGTGGTCCTTTACGTAAACCCCGCGGAAGTCGACCTTGTTGAGCAAAACCGGGAGGAATTGCTGCCGGTGCTTTCCCCCCAGGCCGCCCTGCACATTATTGGCGATGCCGGGGTGGAACGGGGGGGCTGCCGGGTGGAGACGGAGGACCGGACCATCGAGGCTACTTTAAAGGAGCGGTGGCGGGCGATTCAGGAGGCGTTGCAGGCGTAAGAAGGCACAAAGGCACAGAGGCACGGAGGAGAGAGGCACGGAGGCACAAAGGGACAGAGGCTAAAGGAAAAAGGCTGTAAAGGTAAAGGGGTATAAAGAGGGGCAGAGGTAAGTATGGAATTGGGGCGAAAAAAATGGGCTTGCCGGAGGTAAATCTGGAGAACTGGCGGCAGAAAGTGAAGGAGGCAAAAATCCTGCGCCCCATCGGCCAGGTGGTCAGGGTGATCGGTCTGACCGTAGAGGTAAAAGGGATCGCCGCTCGCATGGGGGAGGTCTGCGACATTCTCGTTCCCGGCGAAGGGAACGTGGTGGCGGAGGTGGTTGGTTTTCACGAGCGCTCTACGCTCCTGATGCCCTTGGGGGAATTAAGGGGGGTTTTCCCCGGCTGCCGCGTCGCGCCGCGCGGTAAAAGCCTTGCCGTCCGGGTCAGCAATGCTTTACTGGGCAGGGTATTGGACGGTTTGGGGCAACCCCTGGACGGGCGGGAAGGACCTAAAAACGGCATTGATTTTCCCGTGGACAACAGGCCCCCAAGCCCGCTAGAAAGGCGCCGGATCAAAGAAGTGCTGGCCACTGGGGTGCGGGCCATCGACGCTTTTCTCACCTGCGGCCGGGGTCAGCGCATCGGTATTTTTTCCGGGAGCGGCGTAGGCAAAAGCACTCTTTTGGGGATGATTGCCCGTTTCGGGGAGGCGGACGTAAACGTCATTGCCCTGGTGGGCGAGCGGGGCCGGGAGGTCCGCGATTTTATCGAGAAGGATCTGGGAGAGCAGGACCTGACCCGCTCAGTGGTGGTGGCTGCCACCTCCGACCAGCCGGCGCTGGTGAGGTTGAAGGCCGCTTTCGTGGCCAGCGCCATTGCGGAATTTTTCCGTGACCAGGGGAAGGACGTGCTGTTTCTGATGGATTCGGTCACCCGCTTTGCCATGGCGCAGCGCGAAGTGGGCCTGGCCATCGGCGAGCCGCCTTCCACCAGGGGGTACACGCCGTCGGTGTTCGCCCTGCTGCCCAGGTTGTTGGAACGGTCCGGCATGGGGCCGCGGGGTTCGATCACCGCCTTTTACACCGTGCTGGTGGAAGGGGACGACTTGAACGAGCCGGTTGCCGACGCCGTCCGCGGCATCCTCGACGGGCACATCGTCCTCTCCCGGGAGCTGGCCGGCCGCAACCACTACCCGGCCATCGACATCCTAAACAGCGTCAGCCGGTTGATGCCGGAGATTGTGCCCCCGGAACACTTCCAGCAGGCGGGACGGCTGCGCGACCTGCTGGCCACCTACCGCCAGGCGGAAGATCTGATCAATATCGGCGCGTACGTTGCCGGGTCCAACCCGAAAATCGACGAAGCGATTAAATACAATAACGCAATTACAGATTTTCTCAAACAGGATATGCTGGAGGTATCCCCGTTTGAGGATACCTTGACCCGGCTGCAAAGCCTGGCCGGGTAGAAAGGGAAATTTGTTTAAAAAATCCAGCCGCATAAATGGTTATAAAGCGCTGCCCTTGCCGGCAGGAAGGAGTGATTGACTACGCAGAAATTTAACTTCCGGCTGGAGCCGGCTTTAAAGCACCGGCAGGCTTTAGAAGAACAGGCTGTAACGGCACTGGCGCGCGCGCACCGGGAGTTGATCGCCAGCCAGGAAAATCTCCTGAAAACCACGGCTTTACTGGA
>JBFMEJ010000303.1:0-2777 GCA_040753275.1 Bacillota bacterium | reverse complement strand
GAGGGCGAAAGACACCAGTCTTTTCGCATCTTGCGCGCGATCAAGAACAGATTCGGATCGACAAACGAAATCGGAGTTTTTGAAATGACCGGAGACGGGTTAGGGGAAGTACATAACCCTTCCGCCCTTTTCTTAAGGCAGCATATGTCCGGGGCGCTGCCGGGTTCCGTGGTGGTGCCGACACTGGAGGGGACCCGGCCATTGCTGGTGGAAATCCAGGCTCTGGTTTCGCCAACGGCTTTTGGTACACCCCGGCGCATGACGGCCGGGGTTGATTATAACCGGATGGTTTTAATTACAGCCGTTTTGGAAAAACGGGCCGGCTGTTGTTTGAGCAGCTTTGACGCTTACGTGAACGCCGTCGGCGGGGTCCGGGTAGTAGAGCCGGCGGCGGATCTGGGGATTGCCTTGGCCCTGGCTTCCAGTTTGCGCGATCGTCCCGTGGACCCGGCGCTTGTCGTCGCCGGGGAAATCGGCCTCACCGGAGAAATCAGGCCCGTGACGGGTGCGCGGAAAAGGGTCAGCGAGGCGGCCCAGCTGGGTTTTTTGCGCTGCCTTTTGCCCGCCGCAGACGCGGCCCGGCTTGGCGACGACGGAGCAGGGCTGGAAATAATCGGCGCAGATACGCTGCCGGAAGCGATTGAGAAAGTTCTCCAGGAGTGAGTGGTCGGCCTTGAGAGAGGAAAGAACGGAAGATAGACTGATGAAAATGCTGCGCACCGTGGCCCCCGGCACACCCTTGAGAGAAGGGCTGGAAAATATTTTAAGGGCTAATACGGGCGCCCTGATTGTTCTCGGCGACGGTCCTGAAGTGATGGAGATTGCCGAGGGCGGTTTTGCCGTAAACGCGGAATTTACCCCCGCCAATTTATATGAACTGGCCAAAATGGACGGGGCCATAATTTTAAGCGCGGACGCCAAACGTATTTTGGCGGCGAACACCCAGCTCATTCCGAACCTGAGCATTCCCTCCACCGAAACAGGCATCCGGCACCGGACCGCCGAACGGGTGGCCCGGCAGACCAACGCCCTGGTGATATCCATTTCCCAGCGCCGCAACGTAGTGACAATTTACAAGGGCAACTTGAAATACGTTTTGCGTGATTTGGGGGTGATCCTGGCTAAAGCCAACCAGGCCGTGCAAACCCTGGAAAAATACCGCAGCGTCCTGGACAAAGTGATCACCGACCTGGGCATTCTGGAATTTGAAAATGCCGTTACCCTGTTTGACGTGACCAGGGCAATCCAGCGCGTCGAGATGGTCCTGCGGGTGGTCGGCGAAATCGAAAGATACGTCAGCGAGTTAGGCACGGAAGGCCGCTTAATCACCATGCAGATGGAAGAGTTGGTGGCCAACGTGGAACCGGAGGGATTGTTAATTATTCAGGACTACGCCATTGCCGGGGAAGATAAAACTCCGGCGCAAATCCTGGCGATGATTAACAGCTGGTCGGCGGAAGACCTGCTGGACCTGAACCTGATTGCCCGCGCCCTGGGCTACCCCGGGAATTCCAATATTTTGGACCAGAGCGTCTATCCCCGCGGCTACCGGATTTTAAATAAAATCCCCCGTCTGCCCCTGCCGGTGATTGAAAATATGGTGCGGCAATTTGGAACTCTGAAGAAAATTTTAAAGGCCACCATCCAGGAGCTCGACGATGTTGAAGGCATCGGGGAAGCACGGGCGCGCTCCATCAAGGAAGGCCTGGCCCATTACCGCGAGCAGCTTTACCAGGAAAGACACATATAAAAGCACCTATTCCCTAACCCCTGCTTTTTCAGGCGAGGTTATAGATGCCCAATATTTTCAGTTGCTTTTGTTCCTTGAGGAGGATGTCGTGGAGGTTTAAATCCAGGAGGTTGCATAGAGCGGCGAGGTAAAAAAGCAGGCGTCCGATGGCGTTTTCCACCGCTTCGCGGCAGTCGTCGCACATTTCGCCAAGCAGGTGGGAGTCAAGAAACTTTTTTAAGTCGGCGAGGGTGATATCGGAGGGGATTTCTTTTTTTCCAGCCTGAATTTTCAAACAACCACAGCCAGTTACCGTTCTGATCACAACCCTGTTCAGCCTGGCGTTTGCTTCTTGAATTTGGGAGAGGACGTCTAAGACGCTGCGGTTGCAGATAAGCACCTCGGAAACCGTGTTTTGAAAGTCGTCGTAGAGAAAATTTTTGATCAAAACGGTTCCACCTCTCGTTTTAAATTTGTCCTTGCCCCTAATTATACAGGGGGGGTGCTTGTCCTGTCAAATGTTTTAAGCCGGGAAAAGGAAAAAAAATGGAAATGAAATTAGATATTGACACCGGTTGTCAGGTATGATAAAATCTTCGTTTATTTGACAAAGGCAATAAATTATGTTATAGTGATGGTGGAAGCTTGTTTTAAAGGGGGTCCGGCGTTGTTTAAGGTAGGCGATAAGGTTGTATACCCTATGCACGGGGCAGGGATTATTGAAGCCATTGAGGAGAAGGAAGTACTGGGAGAGAGAAAGCAATATTACGTTTTGCATTTTCCCGTTGGCGACATGAAAGTCATGATTCCCTGCGCTACCTGCAAAGAGGCGGGCTTAAGGGAAGTGATCGGGAAAGAAGGGGTACAAAAAGTATTCCGGATCCTCAAGGAAGATGGTTCTACCATGTCCTCCAACTGGAACCGGCGCTACCGGGCCAACCTGGAGAAAATCAAAACGGGCGATATTTACGAAGTAGCCGAAGTGGTCCGCAATCTCATCCTGCGCGAAAAAGAAAAAGGTCTTTCTTCCGGGGAAAGAAAAATGCTC
>JBFMEJ010000302.1:0-2784 GCA_040753275.1 Bacillota bacterium | reverse complement strand
AGCAGGGCTGAAGGTACATAAAGGGAGAGCTATGATTAACTCAACTAGCGCCGATCAGTGGAAGATGGATATTTATTTCCCCATGGCGGTTAAGTACAACGCCATGCTGATCGGTCTGGCCATGAACGAGAAAGGCGTGCCGAAAAGCGCCGCCGACCGGGCAGCGCTGGCCATGGAACTGATCGTGAATGCCGATATGCACGGTTTACCTATGCAGGACCTTTTTGTTGATCCGCTGGCTTTGCCGGCCAATGTGGGTCAGGATCACGGCCCGGAGGTTATTGAGGCCATTCGCCAGATTAAAACCCTGGCCGACCCGCCGCCCCGCACTACCATGGGCCTGTCTAACGTTTCGCAGCGTTGTGCCGAGCGCCATCTGCTCAACCGGACCTATATGGTTTTGTGTATGGCTGCTGGTCTGGATTCGGCCATTGTTGATGTGGAGGACGATTTGCTGGTTGATGCTGCTGCTGCCGCCGAGGTATTGTTGAACAGAGATATTTATTGTGATTCCTTCTTGAAAACCTTTCGCCAGCGGTAAGGTTGACATAAATCTCTGTTCAATATTATACTTGGTTGATGGAGTTGTGAAAGTGGGGGTGATGCATTTATGAATAACGAAAAAGTCGGTGCGGTGATGGTTGTCGGCGCCGGTATAGCTGGTATCCAGGCCTCGCTGGACCTGGCTGAGGCTGGTTATTATGTCTACCTGGTGGAGAAATCGCCGGCCATTGGCGGAACTATGCCTATGCTGGATAAAACTTTCCCCACCAACGACTGTTCGATGTGTATTCTTTCGCCCAAGCTGGTGGAGTGCGGGCGGCACCTGAATATTGAAATTCTTACCTGTGCGGAACTGGTAGATTTGGAAGGTGAGCCCGGTAATTTCAAGGCCACTGTTTTAAAGCGGGCCCGGTATGTAGATGTGAACAAATGTACCGGCTGTGGCTCCTGTGCCGAGGCCTGCCCGCAGGATGTGGATGATGAATTTAACCAGAACCTGAACCAGCGCAAGGCTATCTACAAGCCCTATGCCCAGGCTTATCCCAATGCCTATGTGGTGGACAAGGAAAACTGCCTGGATTGTGGGGAGTGCGTCGAAGTTTGCCAGGCGGGGGCCATTGATCATGAAATGGAGGACGAAACGCTGGAACTGGCAGTCGGGGCGGTTATTTTTTGCCCTGGCTTTGAAAAGTTTGATGCTACCAGGCTGGATTATTACGGTTATGGGCGTTATTCCAACGTCATCACCAGCCTGGAGTTTGAAAGGATATTAAGTGCTTCCGGTCCTTTTGGGGGGCATCTGATCCGGCCGTCGGATCATAAGGAGTTAAAGAAAGTTGCCTGGATTCAGTGTGTGGGTTCCCGTAATGTGCGGAATGAGCACGGCTTTTGCTCCTCGGTCTGCTGCATGTACGCCATTAAGGAAGCTGTCATTGCCAAGGAACACAGTACCGGCGACCTGGACACAGCTATATTCTTTATGGACATGCGTACCTACGGTAAGGATTTTGAGAAATATTACGAGCGGGCCCAAAAAGAGCAGGGGGTAAAATTTATCCGTTCCAGGGTTTACGGCGTGGAAGAGGTAGCTGATGGAAGCGGCGATCTTTTAATTAACTTTGCCCGTGAAGACGGCAAACTGGAACAGGAACGTTTTGACCTGGTTGTTCTTTCCATTGGATTGGAAGCCCCGCAGGAACTGGTTGCTTTAGCCGGCAAACTGGGGTTGTCTTTGAACTGTTATAATTTCTGTGAACCGGTTTCTCTCTCCGGGGTGAATACCGTTAAACCTGGCATTTATGTTTCCGGTGCCTTTAGCGGTCCGTGTGATATTCCGGAGACGGTGATGCAGGCCAGCGCTGCAGCCGGCGAGTCGGCTAGACTTCTGGCATCAGTAAAAGGCACGCTGGTAAAAATCAAGGAGTACCCGCCGGAGCGAGACGTAAGCGGCGAAATTGTCCGCACCGGTGTTTTTATCTGCCACTGCGGGATAAATATCGGCGGTGTGGTGGATGTGCCGGCAGTGGTAGAATATGCCCGTTCCTTGCCGAACGTGGTTTTGGCGGAAGAAAAACTCTATGCCTGTTCGCAGGATGCCCAGAACAGCATCAGAGATGCCATTATCGAAAACGGCTTAAATCGGGTGGTGGTGGCTTCCTGCAGCCCCCGTACTCACGAACCCCTTTTCCAGGAAACTCTACGGGAGGCCGGCTTGAACCAGCACCTTTTTGAAATGGCCAACATCCGCGACCAGTGCTCCTGGGTACATATGAACGAGCCGGAGAAAGCCACGGTTAAGGCCATGGATCTGGTAAAGATGGCCGTTTATAAAGCTGCTTTGCTGGAACCGATAAGGCAGGTTACTCTGCCAATGGATCACTCGGCGCTGGTGATCGGCGGCGGCATAGCGGGCATGACGGCTGCTTTAACCCTTGCCGGCCAGGGTTACAAGGTGCACCTGGTGGAAAAAGAGCCGGTCCTGGGCGGAGTGGCCAGGAGGATTAGGTGGGGTTTAAAGGGAGAAGATGTCCAGGCTTATCTGGGAGAAGTTATCGCTTCGGTTAACGCTAACCCGTTAATTAAGGTTTATACAGGTAGTGAGATTGAAGAAGTTTCTGGTTATATCGGCAACTACCTGACCCGGCTTACTTCCGGTGAAGAGATCAAGCACGGGGTGGCCGTTATTGCCACCGGAGCGGAAGGATACACGCCTGCTGAATATTTTTACGGCCAGGATGAACGGGTATTGACCCTTTTGGAACTGGAAGAGGCCATTGCCGG
>JBFMEJ010000301.1:0-2803 GCA_040753275.1 Bacillota bacterium | reverse complement strand
CTGGGCAAGCCCGTGGTCTGCGTGGCCCACGACCCCGCCCTGTGGGCGCTTTCCACTGTCGGCCCGGAAACGATCTCCTGTTGCTATAACTACGTCGTGCAGGGCGGCGAGGAAAACTTTGCCCGGATGCTGCGCTACCTGGCCGCGGAAGTGCTGGGTGAGCAACTGGAGTACGCAGAACCGGTAATATTGCCATGGGAGGGGATTTACCACCCGGACTACCCGGAGTGCTTCCAGACGGTGGAGGAATACCTGGCCTGGTACCGGCCGAAAGAGGCGCCCACCGTGGGCCTGCTCTTTGCCCGCAACAACTGGGTAAACGGCAACCTGGCAGTGGAAGACCTCTTAATCCGCCTGCTGGAAGAAAAGGGATTCAACGTCATTCCCGCCTTCTGCTATTCCCTGAAAGATGACGGTCTGGGCACGAAGGGTTCCGGTGAGGTGGTGCGCCAGTACTTTTTCACCCCAGACGGGAAGCCGCGCATCAATGCCCTGGTCAAGCTGATTTCCTTCTTCCTGGAAGCCCGGATCAGGAGCGACGACTTTTTAAAAGAGAGCGTGGCCTCTTCCGGCGTAATCCTTTTACAAAAGCTTAACGTCCCTGTCTTCCAACCGGTGACCTCCTTTTACCGCACGGTGGAGGAATGGGCCGCAGATCCCCAGGGCCTGAACCGGGACATTGCCTGGTGCGTGTCCCTGCCTGAATTTGAAGGGGTCATCGAGCCCATCTTCATTGCTGGGGCCAAACGGGAAGGAGAGCTGGAAGTCCGCGTGCCGGTGGAGGAGCGCTGCCGGCGCCTGGCGGAGCGGGTGGCGAACTGGATCAGACTGGCCCAAAAGCCGGCGGCAGAGAGAAAGGTAGCCTTCATTCTCAACAACAACCCCTGCGCCTCGGTGGAGGCCACCGTGGGCGGCGGGGCCAACCTGGACACCCTCGAAAGCGTAGCCAGGGTCCTGCAGCGGATGCAGGAGGCGGGCTACCGGGTAGACCCGCCTTCCTCCGGCAGAGAATTAATCGACACCATTATGGAGCGCAAGGCCATCTCAGAGTTCCGCTGGACCACGACGGACGAGATCGTCGGCAAGGGCGGAGCTTTAAAACTCATGCCGGTGGAGGAGTACCGGGAGTGGTTCGACACTTTGTCCCCGCAGGTTAAAGAACGCCTCACCGAAGCCTGGGGCGCCCCGCCCGGAGAGGCCAAAAACGGCGTGCCCGCCGCCATGGTCCACGACGGCAAGATCATTATCACCGGGGTGCAGTACGGGAACGCCGTGGTCTGCGTGCAGCCGAAAAGGGGCTGCGCCGGGGCGCGCTGCGACGGGCAGGTCTGCAAAATCCTGCACGACCCGGACATCCCGCCGCCCCACCAGTACCTGGCCACCTACCGCTACCTGGAGCGGGACTTCGGCGTGGACGCCGTGGTGCACGTCGGCACCCACGGCAACCTGGAATTCTTGCCCGGCAAGGGCGTGGGCCTCTCCGGCGACTGCTGCCCGGACCTGGCCATCGGCGCCGTGCCGCACCTCTATATCTACAACGCCGACAACCCGCCGGAGGGGACCATTGCCAAAAGAAGGAGCTACGCCGCCCTGGTGGACCACATGCAGACGGTAATGACCGGGGGCGGGCTCTACGACGAGTTGGCCGAATTGGACCGCTACCTGGAGGAATACGAAAAGGCCAAAGTGGCCGACCCGGGCCGGGCGCACATGCTGGAGCACCTGATTATTGAAGAAATCCAAAAGACCAACCTGGATAAACAGATCAGTGTGGAGGGCGGCCACGACTCTTTTGCCGCCATAGCCGAAAAAGCCCACGCCGCGCTTTCCGTCATCCGCAACACCCAGATCCAGGACGGCCAGCACATCTTCGGGGATTTGCCAAAAGACGAACGGCGGGTGGAATTCATCAACTCCATCCTGCGCTTTGACGCCGGGCAGGAGACATCCCTGCGCCGCGCCGTGGCCCAACTGATGGACTTGGACCTGGTCGAACTCCTGGCCGACCAGGGAAGGATTTCCCTTCGCCACGGCAAATCTTACGGCGCGCTTTTGGAGGACATCGATGCAGCTACCAAGGCCTTCATCGCCCGGTTCCTGAAAGGGCAGGAGGCGGACGCCGGCCTGGCCCAAGAAATTTTAGGAGACAAGTTTCTTTGTGCCGAAGCTTTGCCCGTGCTGAACGCCGTCCTGCCCCGGGTGCTGGACCTCGATGCCCGCATCGAGGCCTCCCGGGAGATCGAGTCCCTCCTCTCCGGCTTTGCCGGACAATACATCCCCGCCGGTCCCTCCGGCCTGATCACCCGCGGACGGGACGACGTCCTGCCTACCGGCCGCAACTTTTACTCCCTGGACCCCCACCGGGTGCCCACCCGGGCGGCCTGGGAAGTGGGGAAGCGCCTGGCCGAAAAAATTCTGGCAAAGCACCTGGAAGAAGAGGGGCGCTATCCGGAAAACGTGGCCCTGTACTGGATGTGCAACGACATCATGTGGGCGGACGGAGAAGGACTGGGGCAGATGTTTTACCTGCTGGGCGTAAGGCCGAAGTGGCTGCCCAACGGGCGGGTGGCCGGTGTGGAGGTGATCCCGCCGGAAGAGCTGGGGCGGCCCCGCATCGACCTGACCGTGCGGGTTTCCGGCATCACCCGGGACAACTTCCCCAACTGCGTGGAACTCCTGGACGAGGCCGTCCAGGCCGTGGCCGCCCTGGACGAGCCTGTCGAACAAAACTACGTCCGCAAGCACACCCTGGCCCAACTGGACGGGCAGAGCAACGCGCAAGCCTGGCGTGACGCCACCCTGC
>JBFMEJ010000300.1:0-2810 GCA_040753275.1 Bacillota bacterium | reverse complement strand
CACGAAATTAAAAGACGCGAATCTTGAGTACGTTCATTACGACGACTCGGCCTACCCGGAAATGCTGCGCCGAATTTTCGACCCGCCGCCGGGCCTGTTTGTCCGGGGAAAGCTGCCGCCGCCGGACAGCCTGGCGGTGGCGGTGGTCGGCTCCCGCCGCCCGACGCCGTACGGACTGGCTGTGGCCGAAAAAATCAGCCTTGAGCTGGCGCGGGCAGGCATTGTCGTGGTCAGCGGCCTGGCCCGGGGGATTGACAGCGCCGCCCACCAGGGGGCCCTGGACGCGGCGGGGCCGACCGTGGCGGTGCTGGGCTGCGGCGTGGACGTCGTTTACCCGCCGGAGAACCGGCGCCTGGCGGAGAAAATTGCCGCGGCGGGCGCGGTCGTCAGTGAATACCCGCCGGGAACGAAGCCGGAGCCCTGGCACTTTCCCGTCCGCAACCGGATTATCAGCGGGATGGCGAAGGCCACGGTGGTGGTGGAGGCGGGCGAGCGCAGCGGAGCGCTGATTACCGCCGATCTCGCCCTGGAGCAGGGGCGGGACGTGCTGGCCGTTCCGGGAAACGTCAGCAGCCCGGTGAGCAAGGGGCCGAACCGGCTGATCAAACAGGGCGCCCGCCTGGTGGAAGACGTTGACGACATTCTGGAAGAAATCGGCGTGGGCGCTTTGTTCAAGGCAGAGACCGGCAAAACCCGGTCGCTTCCCCGGCTGACGGAGGAGGAAGAGGCCGTTTACCGGTTGCTTTCCCACGAACCGGCCCACCTGGACGAAATCATCGGCCGCTCCGGCCTTACGGCCCAGGAAGTCCTGGCCGGGCTCATGTTTCTGGAAATCAAGGGGCTTGCCCGGCAGCTGCCCGGCAAATTCTACGTCCTGCGCACTTTATCTTGAAGGGTTGTTTTCAAGGGAGTGGTTTTTCTTGGCCAGTACGCTGGTGATTGTGGAATCCCCGGCCAAGGCAAGAAGCCTGAGCAAATTTTTAGGCAAAAAATACACGGTGAAGGCTTCGCTGGGCCACGTCCGCGATTTGCCGAAAAGCGAATTAGGGGTGAAAATCGAAGAAAATTTTCAACCCAAATACATCACCATCCGTGGAAAAGGAGAAATCATTAAAGAATTAAAAAACGCCGCCAAAAAGGTGGAAAAGGTTTACCTGGCCCCCGACCCGGACCGGGAAGGGGAAGCGATCGCCTGGCACTTAATGGACGTGTTGCAGATTGAAAAAGACCGGCCCTGCCGGATTGAATTCAACGAAATTACCAAACAGGCCGTCCAGAAGGCAATTAAAAACCCCCGCCCGATCGACGCCAACCGGGTCAACTCGCAGCAGGCGCGGCGAATCCTGGACCGGCTGGTGGGGTACAGTTTAAGCCCGCTGTTGTGGGAGAAAGTAAAAAAGGGGTTGAGCGCGGGGCGGGTGCAGTCGGTGGCTGTCCGGCTGATCTGCGATCGCGAGGAAGAAATCCAGGCCTTTGTGCCCGAAGAATACTGGACGCTGACGGCAATCTTGCAAGGTAAAAAAGGCCGGCCCCTGGAAGCGCGCTTGTTTAAAATCGGCGAAGAAAAGGCTGAAATCCCGGACCGGACCCGCCTGGAGGAAATCTTAAAAGAGTTGACCGGTGCGGCTTTTAAGGTGTCGAAAATCAGCCGGCAGGAAAAGGCGCGCCAGCCGGCGCCCCCCTTTACCACCAGCACCCTGCAGCAGGAGGCCTACCGGAAATTGAATTTTACGGCGCGCCGCACCATGGCGGTAGCCCAGCAGCTTTACGAAGGGCTCGACCTGGGGGAAGAAGGGCCGGTGGGGCTGGTCACCTACATTCGCACCGATTCCACCCGGGTGGCCGATTCCGCCCAGGCTGAGGCCCGTTCCTACATCCAGGAGAGGTTCGGGCCGGAATACGTTCCTGCCGAGCCCCGGAAAGCGGCCCCGCGGGGAAAGATCCAGGACGCCCACGAGGCCATCCGCCCCACCTCCCTCTACCGGGAGCCTGAGGCCGTAAAAAAGTACTTGACGCAAGACCAGTACAGGTTGTATAAACTAATCTGGTCGCGTTTTCTGGCCGGCCAGATGAGCCCGGCCCTGATCGAAACCACCAGCGTGGATATTGCGGCGGGGAAATACATCTTCCGGGCTGCCGGTTCAGTGGTCAGGTTCCCCGGCTTTATGCGCGTGTATACCGAATCCCGGGACGACTCCGCCGAAGGCGGGGAAGAAGGGCGCGTGCTTCCGGAGTTGCAGGAAGGGGACCGGTTGACGTTGAAAGCTTACGATCCCCGGCAGCATTTTACCCAGCCCCCGCCCCGCTACACGGACGCCACGCTGGTGAAAACCCTGGAGGAGAAAGGAATCGGCCGACCCAGCACGTACGCGCCGATTGTAGAAACCATCCAAAAAAGGGGTTACGTCGTCCGGGAAAACAGGCAATTCGTCCCCACCGAACTAGGGATCATTGTTGTGGATTTGCTCAAAAAACACTTTCCGGACATCATCGACGTGGAATTTACCGCCACGGTGGAAGAAAAACTGGACCAGATCGAGGAAGGGGAACTGGACTGGATGCAAATGCTGGCCGAATTTTATTACCCCTTCCAGGAAACGGTAGCCAGGGCCGGGGAGGAAATCAGGAAAATTGAACTGGCCGACGAGGTTACCGGGGAAATTTGCGAAGAGTGCGGCCGGCGGATGGTGATCAAAATGGGCCGGTACGGGAAGTTTTTGGCCTGCCCGGGGTTTCCCGAGTGCCACTTCACCAGGCCGCTGGTGGCCTCGACGGGGATTCCCTGTCCGCAATGCCCGGGCGAACTGGTG
>JBFMEJ010000299.1:0-2813 GCA_040753275.1 Bacillota bacterium | reverse complement strand
AACAAATTCTCCCGGAGACAAAGACCTGTCCGCCGGGAAATAAACTTTTCCGTCAACTTCGGGGGCCTGTGTTTGCGTCCGCCCGTAAAAAAGCTTGCCTGCTTTTCCTTCCACTAAAACCGTCAGCTTTTTCCCCACCTTTTTCCGGTTTTGCCGGAAAGATATTTCCTGCTGGAGGGTCATTACCCGGTGATAACGCTCCTCTTTTACCTCTTCCGGCACCTGGCCGGGCAAACCGGCGGCCCGGGTGCCCTCTTCCGGATAAAACTTAAACACCCCGGCGTGGTCAAAAGACATCTCCTGCAGAAAGTTTAAAAGTTCGGCAAAGTGAGTTTCCTTTTCCCCCGGAAAGCCCACCAGAAAAGTGGTGCGCAAGGCGAGCCCCGGAACCGCCTCCCGCAGCCGCCCGAGCAGGTCGCGAATTTCCTCGCTGGTTTTGCGCCGGTTCATTTTCCTCAAGATTTCGTTGCTGGCGTGCTGGATTGGAATGTCCAGGTAGCGGCAGCATTTTGGCGATGCGGCCAGAACAGTAATTAATTCTTCGGGAAAATAATCCGGTGAACAGTATAAAAGGCGCAGCCACCGCAGGCCGCGAACGGCATCCAGACGCCGGATCAGCTCCGGCAGCCCGCCGGCGCCGGGCAAGTCCATCCCGTAGCGGGCCGTGTCCTGGGCGACTAAAATGATTTCTTTTACTCCTTTTTGAACGAGGGAGTTTACCTCTTCCGCAATGGAGGCGATGGTTCTGCTCCGGTAGCGCCCCCGGATGGCCGGGATGGTGCAAAAAGAACACCGGTTGCTGCACCCTTCGGCGATTTTCACGTAGGCGGTATACGGAAGAGTGGCCAAAAGGCGGGGAAGGCCGTCCGGGTACCCGCAGTCCGGCCGGCCTACCGCGTATACCCTTTCCCCGGCCAGGACCCTTTTCACCAGTTCCGCGACGCCGGAAACAGCTCCGGTGCCGAGGAAACCGTCTACTTCGGGTAATTCCCGCCATAACTTCCGGCCGTAACGCTGGGCCAGACAGCCCGCCACCAGCAACCGGCGGCACCTCCCGTTTTGTTTTAGCCGGGCCAGTTCGAAAATATTTTGCAAAGACTCCTGCACCGCCGGCAAAATAAACGCGCAGGTGTTAACAATCAAAATGTCTGCTTCCTTTTCCTGGCTGGTAATGGCAAAACCCGCCTTTTCCAGCTGCCCCAGCATGACTTCGCTGTCTACCAGGTTTTTCGCGCAACCCAGGCTGACCAGGCCGATTTTTTCCTTGCTTTTGTCGCTCGTCAAGGCGTATCCTTCCTTTCCGGCTGAACATCCCCGGCAACAAAATAGCGGCCCCAAACCCGCCGCTCTGGTTCCTTGTCTATCCCTACTCTAAAAATAGGCTTTCGCCCGCCGTTCGTTTGCCGTCGCTCCGATGCTCCTGGCAAATCATTAAATTTACTCTCCGATCAGGGTCGACAGCTTCTCGTTGATGTAAAGGCTTAAAGTGCCCATAATCTCTTTTAGCCGCTCAAAATCCTTGATGTGAAACCCCTTTGTCCACCAGGAAAGGAGATCCTGGACAAATTCAAGATAACCGGTGAAAGAGGATACTTTATATAAATCCTGCCGTTCATTATTGCCGCGCACCTCGCACTTCCGTTGGGCGTCGACGTCGTCGCGGTGGGTAACCCGGAAGTTGCTTAGCTCACCGTCCTTGTTTAACCAGGACAAAATACCCTCATAAACCTTCACGTCCTGGCCGCAGGTGTCGCAAACAAAGCAATCCATCCTCTTCCCCGCCCCCTTGCTTAACCGTCGCTTGCGGCCACAAACTCCTTATTAACCACTTCACCTCTGCCCCCCAGGTAGCCGAGGTTGCGGCCGTTGACCTGTACCTGAACGGCCCCCGCATTGCCGAGTTTTACCTTAATTCGCTCTTTTCCGGAAAAACTGCGCGACTGGCGGGCCGTCAGCTCGCCCTCAAACTTCGTTTCCCCGTCCACCACTACTCTCATCCAGCAGCTGTCCTGAACCACATCCAGCACCAGGCTAACCCCTCGGGGAGGAGCGTTATCCTCTAAGACCGGCGATACGGGAGGAGAGGCGGGCTGATCCGGGGGGGCGTAAACCTGCCCGGGGAGATCCCGGCCGTCGGCGTTCCCGGGAGCCCGCACGTCATCAGGCGCCTGGGAAAACAGAGCGCCGGCCTGCCAGGCATAAAGCCCAAAGGCAGCCAGACACAGGACGGCAGCAAGGAAAACGTAAATCAGCGGTTTCCTGCGCGAATGAACTATTTTTTCTTTCTTTGGGGGGACCTCCGCCGCAACCGCGGCCGGCTGTTCCCCGGGATAGCGCTCTTCATACAGGGCCACCAGAGGCTCCGGGTTTAAACCTAAAAATTTGGCGTAGTTGCGGAGAAAGCCCTTTACGTAAACGCGCCCGGGAAGCAAGCCGAAATTTTCCTCTTCGATTGCTTCCAGGTACCTGCGGCGGATTTTCGTTTTTTCGGCAATCTCTTCCAGCGATAGGCCGCGCTCTTTTCGCACCTGCTTAAAGGTTTCGCCAATCCCCACCGGTTCGCCTCCTTTCCACGAGTGGGCATTTTTGGCCAGCTCCTTTTCATTCCATATCTGGAAGGCATGAAAAAGAAAATTCTGCTCGGATTTAATTAGATCCTAATATTTTAAGGGTAATTAGTCAAATCATTTTTTAAAAGTCTGCTGGTATTGATCCAGGGTCATCAGGACCGCCCGCGGCTTGCTTCCTTCGTAGGCACCCACAATCCCCTTTTTTTCCATGATGTCGACCAGCCGGGCCGCCCGCGCGTAACC
>JBFMEJ010000298.1:0-2852 GCA_040753275.1 Bacillota bacterium | reverse complement strand
ATTTTGGTGGTCTGGACATTTTAAACACTCCTGTTCTGGATCAAAAGTTTTAAACGGACTTTCAAAATGAAGCGCTCACTAAATTATACAGGACAATATTAAGAAAAGTCAATTTATAAAAATAAAAAGGACGCCCGGGGCAGCTGACCTTCTTTTTCTTAATTTCTTTAGCTGGAGGTTGGTTTCCAGGCGGATTTTTGAACGGACGCCGGCCTGCCCAGGGTGGGCAGAGAAAAAGCAAGCCCCAGCCCCAAAACCGGCAGGCAGGCGATCAATTTCATCACCGCCGGCAACCCCCAGTGATCGGCCAGGTAGCCGAGAACGGAAACACCCACGCTGCCCATCCCGATGGCAAAGCCGAGCATCAGGCCGGAGGCCATCCCCACGCGATCCGGAAGCAGGCGCTGCCCGTAAACAACGGTGGTGGAAAAGGTGGCAATCAAAACGGCACCGGCCAGAGCGGCAAAAAACAGGCCGGCCGCGGCGCTTTTAGTCAGCACGAAGGGGAAAATCGAAAGCGCGGAAAAAAGCATGGAGCCCGCCAGTACTGCTTTGTCTCCCCACCGGTCGGCAACGGGACCGCCCAAAATCGTGCCCGCCGCCCCAGCCATTAAAAATACCGTCAGCGAGGTGCTGGCGTACGTTTTGTCCATCCCCAGGTAATGGATGCAATAAAAAGGGTAATAGGTGACCAGTCCGGAGTGGATCCACGACCTGGCGGTAACGTAAAGAATGATCAGGATGAGGGGAATTGACACAACCCCGCTTTTCGGCTGCGCCTTCTTTTCCGGCAAAGAGCCGGCTACGGGCCGGTACAAATCATTAATTTTTTGCCGGACGGCCAGAAAAACGACGGCGACGGCCATTCCCGGCGCCAGTAAACCAACTGTACCTTTTAAGCCCAAATGCCCCAGCAAAAAGTAAGCAATTACCGGACCCAGGCCGATCCCAATATTTCCACCGAGGGAAAAAATGGACATCGAGAGAAAGCGGTTATTAGCTCCGCTGGCCAGGAAAGCCGTCTTGGATCCCTCCGGATGATATCCGGCCACCCCCAGGCCGCTGACCAGCACCAGGAGCAGCAACAGCCAGTAGGCCGAAACGGCCCCCGTCAGGGCCAGGCCCAGCCCGCTTAAAAAACAGCCCAGCGGAAGCAGCCAGGTGATTCTGATCCGGTCGCTGAAAAAACCGAACACCGGCTGGATAATTGCCGAGCTAAAGGTAAAGGCTAAAGAGATGATGCCCACTTGAAAATAAGTTAGTTTCAGAGCCTCCGCCAAAAACAGGTTCAGCACCGGCAGGGCGCCCTGGGCGATGTCCGTCACCAGGTGGCCCGCACTCAACAAAATTAACAGCGATAAGTTCAAGACCCTCACCTTTTCTTGTTATAATCCCTGCTCCCGAAAATGTCAATCTTAATCTGGATGCCGTCCGCCAGCAGAAAAAGGAAATTGGAAGCCGGCTGCCGAATAATTAAAGTTACCCTAAAATTAAGCTCAAAAATATCCCTTGGAGGTGAGGCAAATGGTGGATACTTACGTCGGCAAAACCAGACTGCGCCTGCTGCAGGGAGACATCACCCAACAGGACACCGAAGCCATCGTCAACGCCGCCAATTCCAGCCTCATGGGCGGCGGCGGGGTGGACGGCGCCATCCACCGGGCGGGCGGACCCCAGATTTTAGAGGAGTGCAAGGAAATCGTCGCCCGGCAGGGGCGGCTGCCCACGGGCGAAGCCGTGATCACCGGCGGCGGGCGGCTGCCGGCCCGGTACGTCATCCATACCGTGGGCCCCATCTGGCAGGACGGGCAGCACGGAGAGCCGGAGCTCCTGTGCAATGCCTACTTCAACAGCCTGGCGCTGGCTAAAAAGCACGGGATCCGCTCCCTTTCCTTCCCTTCCATCAGCACCGGCGCCTACCGCTTCCCCATCGACCAGGCGGCCCGCATCGCCCTGACCACGGTGCGCGATTTTCTCCAGGAGCACGAATTTGCCGAAGTGCGGTTTGTTTTATTCAGCGAAAAGGATTTGCGGATTTACGAAGAAGCCTGGGAGGAAGTAAGCAGCAGCAAATAGAGACGATCCAAAAACTCCTCCCGAACAGGGGGGCACTGTCGTAACATGTCGCAACAGAAGCGAAAAGCAGCTAATTCCAAAAACAGGGGAAGGAAAAGAATAGATTTACCTCCGCAGGGTTAAAATAAAGCCTTGAAGGAGGTGAAACCATGCCCCAAATCAAATGCAGCGTCACCGAATGTCACTACAATAAAGACGTCATGTGCCACGCTTCCATGATTCAGGTAGATCGCAACGGGGTGAGCAAAGCCGACATGTCGCCCCACACTAAATGTGAAACATTTAAACTGAAAAGTTAAATCAGGAGTGGGAAAGAGACCAAAAAACCGGTTGGAAAATAAGATAGGTGCAAAATGCCGGCTGCCGCTCAAAGGCACCCGGCATTTTTTTCAACGTAGAACGGTGGTCCGCCAATTTCCATTCTTTGTTGGTACCGCGAGAAAGCGGTACAGGGTCTAATCTAAAATACCAGGCACAAAAGCACAAAGTGACATATTCCATGAATATCTCTTTATCCCTTAGTGCCTTAAGTGCCTTTGTCCCTTTGTGCCTTTATGCTTAACTGGCCACGATATTGACCAGCTTCCCCGGCACCGGGATCACCTTCTTAATTCTCTTTCCTTCCGTCAACTGCCGGACGCGCGGCTGCGCCAGGACGCGGTCGACCATTTCGTCCGTCGAAATGCCCTGGGGCACCACCACGCGGTCGCGGACGCGGCCGTTGATTTGCACGACAATCGTCACTTCGTCCTCCACCAGCGCGGCGGGATCGTACT
>JBFMEJ010000297.1:0-2853 GCA_040753275.1 Bacillota bacterium | reverse complement strand
GCCTTTTTAAAAACGGCTGGGGAAAAATTTTCCGGCGCGATGGGCCTGTTCCGGGAAAAGATCGAACCCTTCTTTTTGCTGGGCGAAGGGCGCTTAAACCTGGGTAAAATCACGCTGCAGGTGCTGCTCGCCCCTGGCCACTCCCCGGGCAGCGTGTGCTTTTACTGGCCGGACAGGAAAATTCTTTTCACCGGCGACGTGGTTTTTTACGGCAGCGTAGGCAGAACGGACCTGCCCGGCGGGAGTTTGAGCCGGCTCCAGGAAAGTATCGAAAAGCTGGCCGAACTGGACGTGGAATGCCTGCTGCCCGGCCATTTTACGGAATACGGGGCCATGATCCGGGGGCAGGAAACGGTCAGACGCAACTTCCAGGCGATTAAAATGTTTTTCATTTAAGGCATTGTCTGGTGAGGGAAGAACTTGGCGCCAAAAGTAATCGTCTTCACCCGCAAATTCCGCGGCGTCCCGGGCTACGACCTGATCGTGCGGGACGAAGGCGCGACCGTTCAGGATTACCTGAACGCCCTTCACGCGGCCATCGCCCGCCTGCCCCTGGCGCGCACCAGGCGGCGGGGGGCGCAGGGACGTTTCGCGCCGGGATGTTTCGGGTGCGACCGGTGCTGCGCGGAAAGAGCCCCCTTGACCCTGATCGACTGCCTGCGTTTGCGGGAGGCCGGCGACCGGGAGGCAGGCGGGGGGACCGGGGAGGAAGACCCGGAAGGCCGGCGGTCCTGGAAGGCCTTTTTCGACCGCTGCACCACCGTAACGGTGCGGGGGCCGGTGGTGGATATCGTTTTAAAACGAGCTGAGGATGGCCGGTGTATTTTTCTCGACCGCCAAACAAAGCTTTGCCGCGTCTACCGCGCCCGCCCTTTCGTCTGCCGGACCTTTATCTGCTCCCCGGCCGCCCGCCGCGCCCTGGCGCTAAGGGAAGCGGTGGTGAACAAAGGAGAGGACGAGCTGGTCAGACTCTGGTTTACCGCCGGAATGGTCATCCACCAGGCGTACAGCCCCCGCCCCGACCCGCGGGACTGGCCGCCCACGCCCTTTGCCGGCAAAACCCGCTACAGCGAGGTGCGGCTAAAGGACGTCTTGCCCGGGAAGGTATGGCGAAACGTCTGCTGTTTTCAGAAGGGGTGATCGCATGCTGGCCAACGTCCTCCCCCTCCTTTTGAAATTGTTGGATGGTGCGGAAGGGGAAGGCGGACAGGCAGCCCGCCCCCTGCCCAGGAAGACCGCCGGCTCCGCCGCCGCCGGTTCCCGGCAGGCACCCGAAGCGGGCCGCGGGGAAGGAAGTCTCGCCAGGCCGGAAGGCAGCGGCCCCCTTCTTGCCGGCACACCTTCCAGCCCTCAGGATACTGCGCTCCTGCTCCCCCTGGCGCTGAAAAGCCCGTACTTCCGGGAGGCCGGTTTTTATTTGGTTTTAAACAACCCGGAGGAAAGGGAAAAGGCAAGTCCGGAGGAAAAAGAGGGGATTACCCTGCTGCTCGTTTTAAAAACCGCCAACCTGGGTGTACTGCGTATTTTTTTCCTTCATCAGCGGGACGATCTGCGGTTAAGCTGGCTGACGCAAACGGAAGCGGTCAAAGAATATCTGAAAAAAGGTTTTCCGGAGCTGGAAGCCGAACTCTCCGGCGCGGGGTACGCCAACGTGACCGTGGATATCCGGCGCCTGCCCGAAGAGGCGGAAAGCGAAAGCGCTCACTCCCGCCCCCGCCGGAAGGCGCAAGATCATTTCTTTGATTTATATATCTAAAATATATATCTAAAACAGCAACGCGTAAAATCGGGAGGTTTTCAAGATGTCCGAACGGCGGCGCGAAGTGGCCGCCGCCCTGCGCTACGACCCGGAGGAGCACAGCGCCCCGGTGGTGGTGGCCGCGGGGCGCGGCGACCTGGCGAAAAAAATAAAAGAAATCGCCCGCGAACACAATATCCCGGTGTACGAAGACGAGGCCCTGGCCGACGCCCTGGTGAAACTGGGTGCCCAGGCGGAAATCCCGCCCGAACTGTATCAGGCGGTGGCCAGCGTTTTGGCCTACGTGGCCCGGCTGGATCAAAAAGTGCAAACGGCCCTTTTGTAATTTTTGGCAAAAATAACAGGAGGGCGAGTATTTATCCTGCATTTAATCGAGGAATTGCAAGCTCTGGAACGGTAATCATCCCTGCTTAAACCATCTTGACAATTTCCCCGGCAATTTCCCCCAGCGGGAGCACTTTTTGCGCCGCGCCGGCTTCAATGGCCGCTTTCGGCATGCCGAAGACCACGCAGGTGCTCTCGTCTTCGGCAATGGTGGGGCCGCCGCGCTCCCGGATGGCAGCCATCCCTTTCGCCCCGTCTTTGCCCATCCCGGTGAGGAGCACGCCCATGGAACGGGCGCCGTACAGCTCGGCGGCGGAAAGCATCACGCCGTCGACCGAGGGGCGAAACGAGCCCGGCGCCCGGGGTTCCCCGCAGCTTTCCAGGCGAATGTTCACCTCGCCGGCGCGCCCGCGAAAGGTTAATTCGCACCCCGCCGGAGCCACCAGCACCTGGCCGGGCGCCACCGGGTCGCCCGCTTCGGCGTGCCGCACTTTCAACCGGCTGCGCCGGCCCAAATGCTCGGCCAGCGACGCGGAAAAACCCGGCGGAAGGTGCTGGACGACCACCACGGCAGCGGAGAAATTCGCCGGCAAGGCGGGGATCAGGGTCTGCAGGGCGGCCGGACCGCCGGTGGAAGAGCCTACCACGACGAGGTCGACCCGGCCCCTCTCCGTTTCCGGCCGGACGACTTTTGTCCTTTCGCTCCGCTGCCCTCCATCTCCCGCCGGAACTGCTTCCCTTCTGGGTGCCCCTTCCCCGGATCCCCCTGT
>JBFMEJ010000296.1:0-2861 GCA_040753275.1 Bacillota bacterium | reverse complement strand
GTGGCCGTGCACCGGGAAGATCAGCAAAACTAAAAACCAAACCGGAGGGCAGGATTAATTGAAAAAAAAGCGAAATGTGTCTTCAACGGCATGCAAATTTTCGTTTTGGGACACACTGATCAATAATTTTTTACCAAGGAGGAATGAAAATGGCGAAAAGCTGGGATTAGGTTCTGGACCACGAGCACAGGCTGATCGAGAAAGTGCTGGAAATCTTGTCAAAGGAAGCGGAAAAGCTTAAAAACAACCAGGGAAGCCCCGAAATAATATCTGCCGCCCTCGACTTCCTGACTGGATTTGCCGACGGGTGCCACCATCAGAAGGAAGAGAAGGCGCTTTTCCCCCTGCTGCAGGAGCGGGGGATCCCGAAAGAAGGCGGCCCCATCGGGGTCATACTCCAGGAGCACGAAGAAGGCAGAAAGCTGGTAGCCCGGATGAAGGAGGCGGCGGATCAGAAAGACTGGCCTAAACTTGCGGAAGCGGTCGCCGGTTACAGCGAACTTCTCAAGGGACACATCTGGAAAGAAGACGACGTGTTTTATCCGGCCGGAAAAAAGGTCCTTACCGCCGGGGACGCCAGCAGTCTGGTAGAACGCTTTGAAGAAATAGAAAAGGAGCTGGGCCCCGGCGTTCACGAAAAATACGCCCGCCTGGTTCATGAACTGGAAAGAAAAAGCGGGGCCATCGAACCCTTAATCAAAAATGTGCCGCTGGAGCTGCTCGACGCCATGCTGGACACGCTCCCCTTCGAAATCACCCTCGTGGACAGCAAGGATACGGTAATTTACTTTAACAAAGAAAATAAAGAGAAGCTCTTTTCCCGCACCCGGGCCGCCATCGGCAGAAAGGTGCAGCAGTGCCACCCCCAAAAAAAGTGCCCATTTAGTCCAGCAGATCCTTGACGATTTTAAGAGCGGCAAAAAAGATTTCTTCGAGTTCTGGATCAACCCGGGACCGCGGAAAGCCTACATCCGGTACTTCGCCGTCCGTGACGAAGCCGGCCGCTACCTGGGCTGCGTGGGCGTCGACCAGGACATTACCGAAATTCAAAAATTGCAGGGCGAAAAAAGGTTTTAGTCATTCACCAGCTCCAGAGGCGCAATGCTGCCGTTTTTATACCGGTCCATGACCCTGCCGGGGAACGTCGACGTAAAAAAAAAAATTGCGCCAGCTATAAAGATGGTGTCCTGCAGATAGACCTGCCCAAAACCGAAGAAGAAAAAGAAAAGAGATGAAGTTAAAGTTGAATAAGGAGCAAAAAGGGTTGCTTTCCCACCCTTTTTTTGCAAAGAGTGTGATTTTTTGCAACTCAGCCACCCTGGCCGGCTGGAGAACTTCCTCGCAAACCTGTATCCTCAGCAGATATCTTCGGCTACGCAACCTTCCGGGCAATTCGCCGTTTCCAAGTAAGCCACTCCTTCCTGTTCGGCCAGGTCAAAGGGCTTACCCAGACACTCGATGGGAGTCACCCTATTGATAAAAGTATTTATTACCGATTATTAAACTACGGTGTGCAGGTGGGACTTGTGGGCACCGGAATAACAGCGGGCTGCGAATTCGAAAAGGACGGCAGAAGATGTCTATGAAGCTAAAAAAATAACAAAATGATCAGTAAAATGAAGGCGGCCAGGGAAAGGGCCAGGTAATCTTCCAGTCTTTCCGTGGGAAATAATTGTTCTTCCTCCGGGAAGCGTCCCTCTTTTTCCGGCGGCATTTTTTATTCCTCCTTCCGGATCGCGTCAGGACTGGCGCGGGATGAGCAGGATCACCACGATCAAGGCGAGGACGGCTTTCAACAGGGCTGCGGCGGTTCCCACCAGCAAAGGTTTTCCCCCCGCCCGGCGCAACTGTGCAATCGAGATCTCCATTCCTTGCCCGGCCAGGCCCATGGCAAAAAACCAGCTAAACAGATGGCGGATGATGGTAAGTTCTCGGGAAGGCGGTGAAGTGGACCCCAAAAAGCCGAAGGAAGTAAGCAAAACCATCGTTAAAAAGCCCAGGACAAAGACCGGGAACCTCCCCCAGAGGCCGTGATTGACGGTCAGCTCGTCTTCCGCCGGCGAGCAGCGGCTGGCGTAGATGGCCAGGAAAAGAACGGCAAAAGGGAGAAAAATGATCCGCGTCAGGTTGTAGATTTCACCCGTTTTTAAGCTTTGGGACGGGTGAAGGGTCGTACCGGGATCGAAGATCAGGCACGCCGCCAAAACCTGGGCGGAATTCATGATTCCGGTGCCGGCCCACACGCCGAACTGGTGCGCGCTTAAACCAACCAGTTTGGCGACGGGCGGAAAAATAAACAGACTCGCCATACCGAACAGCAGGATGGTGGCGATGGAGTGGACCACGTCGGCGCTTTTCGCCCGCACGGCGGGAGCGGCCACCACGATGGCGGAAACCCCGCAAATGGCCGTGCCGGCCGCCAGGGTGGCCGCCCCCGGCGGTTCCATTCCCACCTTTTCCCCCAGCCACACGGTAAACCACAGGGTAAGCGTGATGAATCCGACGATCAGGATCACCGCCGTGCTCCCCAGGGAAACCAGGTCCATGGTGCTGTAAAGGGAACCCAGCAGAATAACTCCCACCTTGATAAACAGGCGGGAGGTCTGGATCCCCGCCCTGGCCCACCGGGGGACGCCGAAAATGTTTCCCACCAGCATGCCGAGAATAATGGAAATGAGAATGTGGTTGAGGCTGAGGACGTCCAGGAAGATTCTTTTCCCCGCGGAGGTGGCGGCGAAATAACTTTCCAGCCCCGGCCACCAGGGCAGGCCCAGGTCGCCGCCGCCCCGCGCCAGAAAAGCGATCAAAAACATCAGGATAATTCCGGGGATAGTTTGGAAAACCAGGGATATTTTCAAGAG
>JBFMEJ010000295.1:0-2865 GCA_040753275.1 Bacillota bacterium | reverse complement strand
TAAAGACTACTACCAGCCAGGCTCCGTAAATAAACTTTGTAATGGAAATGATCGCCACAACGAGGGCGGTGACTGCGGCACCGATGCCGTTAAGCCAGGCCCGGACAGCCCATCCCAGCCCCTTTTCGCGTCGCCAGTGGACAATCATCCCTATTTGCGCAATGGTGAAGGAGATAAAAACGCCAAGCGCATAGAGGGCGATGAGGTGCTCCGTGTTGCCCTGGAAGGCGGAGATAAAAACAGCAGATACCAGAGAAAGAAGAATAATGCCGTTGGAAAAAACCAGCCGGTCGCCGCGCGCCGCCAGGTAGCGGGGCATGTAGCCGTCCCTGGCGAGCAGGGAAAGGAGGGGGGGCAATCCGTTATAGGCGGTGTTGGCGGCAAGGTAAAGGATCAGCATGGTGGTTATCTGGATGTAGTAATAACCCCAGCTTCTTCCGAAAACGGCGGAAGCCAGCTGGGAAAGCATGGTCTGGTCGGGTCGCGGAAGGAAGGAGTGGTGGATGTACAAAAAAGCGATACCTCCGAACATCGCCCCCAGAATCACGGCCATAAGATAGGTTGTCCGGCGGGCATTTTCCACTTCCGGCGGCTTAAACGTCGTTACGCCGTTGGAGATGGCCTCTATTCCGGTCATTGAGCTGCACCCGCTGGCAAAAGCGTGCAAGACGGCGAAGACGGCGGCGCCGTTCCAGGTGACCTGCGTTGAGGCGGGCGGAAGCACCGGCTCCCGGCCGGTCAGGGCAAGCAAAACGCCCGCGGCGACCAGAGTCATAATACCGGCTATAAAGGCGTAAGTGGGGAATACGAAAACTGTCGACGACTCCTGTACGCCGCGCAGATTGATGAGCATGAGCACGCCGAAAAGCACGCCGAGATCGATGGCGGTCCGGTGGGGGGCGAGAACGGGGAAGGCGGAAACGATGGCGTCCGTTCCGGACGAGATGCTTACGGCAACGGTCAGTGTGTAATCGATAAACAGGGAGGCCGCAGCGACCAGGGCGGTGGTTTCCCCCAGGTTGTTTTTGGCCACCGAGTATGAACCGCCGCCCCCCGGGTTGGCCCGCGTCACCTGGGCGTAAGAGATGCTGACGATGGCCAAAAGGACGAGAATGGCCGCGGAAACGGGAGCCGCAAATCCGTGCAGGAGAAGGGTTGTTCCGTAAGCGGTAAGCACCAGGATGATCTGTTCCGGGCCGTAAGCCACCGAGGAAAGAGCGTCGGAGGAGAAAACGGCCAGCGCCTTCCATACGGGCAGTTTTTCCCGGATAAGCAGCTGATTGGGAAGCGGCATGCCGATCAAAATTCTTTTGATTATTCTCAGCATTTCTTCAGGTACCCCTCTACAGGCAAAAAAATGTCCCTGGCATTCAACCGCTGCTTTTTTTAAAGCAGCCTGAAGGCGAAGCCCCCCTTTGACGCCGACGAGGTTAGCTGACGGGCTCGGACCAAGGGTAGCCCTACGGAAAAACCGATTCGCCCCAAAAACCGGGTCCCCCGCTTCTTTCGAATTAGGCGTTTTGCCAGGGTTATTAGGTTGTGTCATTGTGAGCTTTTAATCCGCTATCATTTTAGGATGCATACTTATCATAGTCAAAAACAAAACAGGCTTTTTTCAGGCTGTTTTGGTTTAAGGCGGGACAAATAGAAAAGAAATTACCTCCGCAGGCTGAAAAAAGTCACCATAACGGACATTTTGCGGGTTATTGCCTGTGTTATAGAGATCACTGGCAAAACCTGTTTCGAGTACGCGAGGGCATCAACGACGACCGGATCCCTGTGCCGCGATATACAGCCGCCGCATCAACAGCCGGTCGAAGAAACTGAGGGCCAATCCGAAAAGCACCGTAGCCCAGCTCAGCCAGCCCACGCGGCAGCGGTCCCACAGGATCAGGTAAACCATGCAGACCCCGATAGACATCAGCATCAGGGGAAAGGCAACCTTCATGTAGTCCATAAAGGTAATGCGCAGGCCGCGCTTTTCCATCATGCCGATGACCACAACGTTGGCCGACGCCCCGATGGCAGTCCCGTTGCCGCCCAGGCAGGCCCCCAGGGAGAGGGCCCACCACAGCAGATTGAGGTCCGAAATGCCCGACAGGCGGCCCATGTCCTGAATCATGGGGATCATGGTGGCTACGAAGGGAATATTGTCGATAAAGGCAGAAAGCAGTGCCGACAGCCAGAGGATGAGCATGGCCGCGGGCATCATGGCCCCGCCTGTAACCCCCAGGCAAAAGCGGGCTACTGCTTCGATGGCACCCACCGCCTCCAGAGCCCCCACAACCACGAACAGACCAATAAAGAAAAAGATCACCGGCCACTCCACAGCGTGCAGGGCGCGCTCGGGGTCGGTGCGGTCGAGAAGGAGCAACAGCGCCGCGCCGGACAGAGCTATGACCGAGGACTCCAGGTGCACGTACTGGTGGACCACGAAGCCAAAGATGGTTACCCCCAGCACGAAGAGGCACTTGCGTAGTAGCACCGGGTCCTTGATCTCTCTGCGTTCGTCCAGCTCCATAATCCGCCTCGTAAGTTCGGGCCGGCAGATCAGCTGCCGGCGGTAAATGAGCTTGAAGCAGAAGATGGTGAGGACGTGCACCACGATGATGATGGGTGTAAGGTTAAAGACGAAGTCCATAAATCCCAGACCCGCAGCACCGCCGATCATGATGTTGGGCGGGTCCCCAATGAGCGTGGCCGTCCCGCCGATGTTGGAGGCCAGGATTTCCGGAATCAGGAAGGGTACCGGGTTGAGTTCGAGCCGCCGGGCGATGGCGAAAGTGACGGGGACCACCAGGAGAACCGTGGTGACGTTGTCCAGGAAGGCAGAAATGAAGGCGGTAAGTCCGCTTAAGGCCGCCA
>JBFMEJ010000294.1:0-2876 GCA_040753275.1 Bacillota bacterium | reverse complement strand
CGCAGTTTAAAGAGCAAGTACGGCAGACCTTTGGCCTTGATTTAAACAGCTACAAGGAAAATCAGTTGCGCCGGCGGTTGACCGGCTACCTGGCCAGGCTGAATTTGCCCGGTTTTCAGGCGCTGTACGCCAGACTCCAAAGCGACCGCAATGCTTACGAGGCCTTTTTGGATTTTTTAACCATCAACGTTTCGGAATTTTTCCGGGACCCGGCCAGGTGGACGGAACTGGAAAAGGAAATCCTGCCCCAATTGCTGGCCGGCAAACAAGGCGGTTTAAAAATCTGGAGCGCAGCCTGCGCCAACGGGGCCGAGCCGTACTCTCTGGCTATTCTTTTAAAGGAGCTGAACCCCTTTCGCCCGCACCGGCTGCTGGCCACCGACATCGATAAAAACGTTTTAGAGCAGGCCCGGCAGGGGCGTTACCATCCCGACGCGGTCCGCCACGTGAGTAAAGAGCGTTTAAATAAATTTTTTGAACAGGCTGGAAACGCTTTTATCCTGAAGGACGAAATCAAAAAAATGGTCACCTTTCGCCAGCACGATCTCTTAACCGATCCTTTTGAAGAAGGCTGGGATCTCATCGTCTGCCGGAACGTCAGTATTTATTTCACGCGCGCGGCCCAGGATCAGCTGAACAGTAAATTAACCAAAAGCCTGGCCAGGGGAGGATTTTTGTTTATCGGGGGGAGTGAAATGATTTTTAATTATAAAGAACTGGGCCTGGAAAGGGTTCGCACCAGCTTTTACCAAAAGAGCGCCGGCCTCCAGGGGGTGAAGAAGTGAACGGCCGGGAGTTATCCGCAAGCGAACTGGACGCTCTGCAAGAGATCAGCAATATCGGCATGGGCAACGCCGTTACCTCCCTGGCGCAGCTGATCAACCGCAGGGTGGAGATGCGGGTCCCCCGCGCCCGCTTTCTTTCCTTTGAAGAGGTTATTGCGCTGGTGGGCGGGTACGAAGAACTGGTGGTCTGCGTAAGTCTACGTTTGCTTGGGGATGTGCCCGGGATCATTCTCTACCTGTTTGACGGGCAAAGCGCTTGCCATCTGGTGGATTTATTGCTGGGGCTGCCCGCCGGGACGACGGACGCCCTGGACGAAATGGCGGAATCGGCGGTGAAAGAAGTAGGCAACGTCTTGACCGGTTCTTTTGTCAGCGCGATCAGTCAGATGACGGGCCTGCGCATGATCACGGCAGTGCCTTTGTTCGCTTTTGACATGCTGGGGGCGGTCTTGTCGTCTTTGCTGGTGGCTGCCGGGCGCATCGAAGACGCCGTGCTGGTTATTGAAACGGAGCTTTTTCCCGATCAAAACGGGCAGATAAAGGGCCATTTTTTCCTGCTCACGGAACCCGGTGTGATCACCAGGTTGATGTCTGCTTTGGGTTTTTGAGAGGAAGGCAACGAAAACGGCAAGGAGGAGTTTATCTTGGGCAAAAAAGTACTGATTGTTGATGATGCTGCCTTCATGCGCATGATGATTAAAAATATCATTACCAAACACGGGTACGAGGTGGCCGGAGAGGCGGAAAACGGCAAGCAGGCGGTGGCCCTCTATTCCGAATTAAAGCCCGATCTGGTCACCATGGACATTACCATGCCGGAGATGGACGGGATTGAAAGCGTGAAGGCAATCCGCTCCCTGGATCAGAACGCGAACATCATTATGATCAGCGCGATGGGGCAGCAGGCCATGGTCATGGATGCCATTCAGGCCGGGGCGAAGGATTTTATCGTCAAGCCCTTTCAGCAGGAGCGCGTCCTGCAGGCCATCGAGCGGGTTTTGAACCGGCCCAGGGCAGCAGGTAAATAGGGGGTGGCACCTTGCAGGAGGTTTTATCCCAGCAGGAAATAGACTCCCTCCTGGCCGCGCTGACCAGCGGGGAACTGCCGGTGGAGGATGTAAAACGCGAGCACGCTCCCGCCGTGCGGACTTACGATTTTCGCCGGCCCAATAAATTTTCCAAGGAGCATCTGCGCACCCTGGAAATGCTTCACCAGCAGTTTGCCCGGCTGCTTTCCAGCTTTTTATCCGGCTACCTGCACGTTTCCGTAAACGTGGAAGTTGTATCCGTCGGACAGATGATTTTTGAAGAGTTCATTCGTTCGCTCCCCAGCCCGAGCATCCTGATCATCTTTGGCCTAAAACCCCTAGAGGGCCCGGCAATTTTGGAAATCAACGCGCAGGTTATTTATCCCGTGATCGATCTCCTCTTCGGCGGTCCGGGAACGAGCGCCGTCGACAACCGGGAGCCCACCGATATCGAAATTACGGTAATCCGCCGTCTGGGCGCGCGCATCCTGGAAAACCTGGGTGCCTCCTGGCAGGATTTTTACCCTGTTACGCCGGAAATCCAGGCCATTGAAACGAATCCCCGGATGCAGCAGTTTTATGCGCCAAACGAAGTGGTGGCGCTGGTTACTTTTTCGATTAGTTTAAACGACGAAGAAAAGGGACTGATCAACCTTTGCCTGCCGTATTTATTGCTGGAGCCTTTGATCTCGCAGCTTTCCGTCCGGCAGCAATTTGTGCGGCGGGCGGGGGCCTCCCGGCCGGAGGACGTCCGGCGGCTGGAGCGCTGGCTGGGTTTGGCGGCCCTTAATTTGAAGATAATCCTGGGCGAATCGGAAATCACCGTGAAAGAACTGCTGGGCCTGCAGGTGGGTGATGTCCTGACGCTGGATTGCCGTTACGATCAAGACCTCCGGTTATACGTGGAAGATGAATTCAAGTTTTACGTCCAGGCAGGCAGAGTGGGGGAGAACCTCGCCGTTCAGATCACTTCATTGGTCGAGGGGGAAAAGGGGGATGACTGAGCGCAGCATGTTGAGCCAGGAGGAAATCGACGCCCTGCTGAAGGCAACGGAAGGCGGTC
>JBFMEJ010000293.1:0-2881 GCA_040753275.1 Bacillota bacterium | reverse complement strand
GGCCCCTTCGTGCGCCAGCTGGCAAATCTCGTCGTAGGTAACCTTTTCCAGGGCCTGCGCCCCGTCGACGATCCGGGGGTCGGCGGTCATGATCCCCTCCACATCGGTATAAATATCCACGTAAGCAGCGTTTAAAGCCACCCCCAGGGCGGCGGCGGTGGTATCGCTGCCGCCCCTGCCCAGGGTGGTAATCTCGCCGTCTTCGGTAACCCCTTGAAAACCCGCCACGATGACAATTTTGCCTTCCTTCGCCTGCTTTAAAATATTTTCCGGTTTTACTTTCAAAATCCGGGCTTCGTTAAAGCTGTCGTCGGTGACGATCCCCGCCTGGGCGCCCGTTAAAAAGACGGCCGGATGCCCTGCTTTCTGCAAAACGGCCGCCATTACCACGCCGGAAATAACTTCGCCGCAGGACATGAGCAGATCCATCTCCCGGGCGGAAAGATCCCGGTGCGCCTGCCGGGCAAAGTTAATTAAAGTATCGGTGGCGTAAGGATCTCCCGCCCGCCCGATGGCCGAAACGACAACGACCGGCGTATATCCTTCTTCTTTGGCAGCGATTATTTTCCCGGCCACCCGTTCCCGCAATTCCGGGGTGGCTACGGAAGTGCCGCCGAACTTTTGCACGATAAACCGCATCCTCGCTCTATCTCCCCCGTAAACAACCATACTGAATGACTAACTCCGCAATCTGTACCGCATTGGTCGCCGCCCCTTTGCGCAACTGGTCGGCCACCACCCACAGATTCAGACCGTTGGCCAGCGAATTGTCCTCCCTGATCCGGCCCACAAAAACTTCGTCCCGGTGCGAGCAAAACAAGGGCATGGGATATTTTTTATTTGCCGGATCGTCCAGAACAACCACGCCGGGAAAGCCGGCCAGGACTTCCCGGGCCCGCCCGGCGGTCAATTTCTCGCGGGTTTCCACGTTGACCGATTCCGAATGGCTCCGGTAAACCGGTACGCGCACGGTGGTCGCGGTCACCGCCAGGTCGGGATCATGCATGATTTTGCGCGTTTCTTTGACCATCTTCCACTCTTCTTTAGTATAATCCATTTCCTGAAATACATCAATGTGCGGAATCAAATTAAAAGCAATCTGGTGGGCAAAAACTTTCGGCGGGTACTCGCCGCCCGTTAAAACCGCCTTCGTCTGCTCCGTCAACTCCTCGATGGCCTCCAGGCCCGCTCCGGAAACGGCCTGGTAGGTGGAAACAACCACCCTTTTCACTCCGGCCGCGTCAGCGATAGCTTTTAAAGGCACCACCATAATAATGGTGGAACAATTGGGGTTGGCGATAATCCCCCGGTGCCATTTGACATCTTCCGGATTGACCTCCGGGACCACCAGCGGAACATCCGGGTCCAGGCGGAAGTTGCTGCTGTTGTCGATCACCACGCACCCTTTTTCCACCGCCGCCGGCCCGAACTCTTTGCTGGCCGCCCCGCCGGCAAACAGGGCGATGTCCATGCCGGCAAAGGACTCGGGGGTCGTTTCCTCCACCGTGTATTCCTGCCGGCGAAAAACCAGCCGTTTGCCGGCCGAGCGGGAGGTGGCGCAAAGCTTCAGCTGCCCGACCGGAAACCGCCGCTCCTCCAATACTTTTAAAATTTCCTGACCTACTGCTCCGGCCGCCCCAACTACCACCACATTATATTCCGGCAACAACACTCATCTCCTTTGAATTAAAGATTAACCGCCAAAGCACAAGCAAAGAAACAAGAAAACACAAGCAGGGGGACAAAAAAAAGAAAGGCTTACGCGTATATTTTAACTGCAAGAGCGGGCGGGCGCAAGACCTCGGAAAAACTTCTGATTATTCAACAACTTTCGCCCCGGACAGGCAGGGAAACCCGGCGCGCCGGTCAGGTAACCTGCACCAGCAACGGCTGGTATTGCTTTCCGGCAAGGGCCAGGACAACCGTATCCACCAACAGATCCATCCTGGCCTTTAAAGAGTTTGGTTTTTCCTGCGGGTTATCCTGCCCGAAGGGAACCAGGTAAATATTTTTCGTGTTTAAAAGCAGCCCGATGTTCCTGGCGTTCATCCCCAGGCCGTCGTTGGTGGAAATGGCCAGCACGACCGGGCGCTGGTTGCGCAAATGAGCCTTCACCGCCATTAACACGGGGGTGTCTACAATTCCATTGGCCAGCTTCGCCAGGGTATTCCCCGTACAGGGAGCAACCACCATGACATCAAGCATTTTTTCCGGCCCGATGGGTTCAGCCCCGACAATCGAGTTGATCACCGGCCTCCCGGTGATTTCCTTGAGCATCTCCTTCCATTGCCGGGCCGGCCCAAATTTGGTATCCGTTTGATCGACCGAGTAGCTGACTACCGGATAAACAATTGCCCCCTCTTGAACCAGGCTTTGTAGATGGGGCATCACCTCGGCAATCGTGCAGTGCGAACCGGTAAGCGCGAACCCGACCCGAACATTGGCTAAACGCACGCCAGGCACCTCCCAAAAATGAAGGCCGGTGCTGTTTAAGGCGGCGGGGACAACAATTCTGCCAGCAGCCTGGGAATCACCCGGGAAAGGATCTGGCCGGCCGTCTGCGGAGCAACCTTTCCGGGCAGGCCGGGGGCCAGGAAAGCTTTGATGCCCAAACGCCGGGCCGCCTCAAAATCAACGCCCCCCGGAGCAGACGCCAGATCAATAATTAAAACCCGCGGGGAAGCCTTCTGCAGCAAGGGTTCGGGAAGGACGAGAGCGGGAACGGTGTTAAAAATCACGTCTGCTTTGCCGATTAAATCAGGCAGCTCCGGAAAATCGTAAGCCCGGCAATTCAGCTGATCGGCGCGGGCGCGCTGGGCGGGGCTGCGGGCGATGACCGTCGTCCGCGCCCCCATAACGGCCAGGAGATAAGCCAGCGTGG
>JBFMEJ010000292.1:0-2896 GCA_040753275.1 Bacillota bacterium | reverse complement strand
CTAAAAGGGACATGTTGGTCAGCTTCGGATTTTGCAATTCGTCGGAGCTGGTTTCGAGGATAGGCTTCGGCTAAAAAAAGGGGGGTGGTGGTTTTTTATGGGGCAGGGCGGTGTTTTCCCGGCTGCTTTTGCTGAGCCGGGCCAAACCCAGAAAGGGGCGGCCCTGGCGGTGCAGGGGCTGGTTAAACGCTACGGTTCAATTACGGCGGTAGACAGCATAAGCTTTACCGTCCGGTAGGGCGAAATTTTTGGTCTGCTCGGCCCGAATGGCGCCGGCAAAACCACCACCATCCGCATGCTCATCACCCTGACCAGGCCGACGGCCGGCGAGCTGTATGTGGCCGGTCATCCGGTGAACGGCAACCCGGTGGCGGTGAAGCGTTGTATAGGGGTGGTGCCCCAGCAGAACAACCTGGAGCGGGAATTGACCGGGCGGGAAAACCTTTTGCTGCATGCCCTGCTGCACAGGGTACCGCGCGGCGAGCGGGAGTGGCGCATTGAGGAGCTGTTGGAATATGTGGGCCTGTCTTCCCGTGCCGGGGACCGGGTGCAGCACTATTCAGGCGGGATGGCCCGCCGCTTGCTTATCACCCGGGCCCTGCTGCATCGCCCGCCCATCCTCTTTCTGGACGAGCCGACCATTGGCCTTGATCCGCAGACCCGCCGCCGCATCTGGGACCTGATCCAGCTGCTGAACCGGGACGGGGTGACCGTACTGCTGACCACTCATTACATCGAGGAGGTGGAAAGCCTCTGCCACCGGGTGGGGATTATTGACCGGGGTCATTTGATTGCTCTGGGTACGCCGGCGGAGTTAAAAGAAAAGCTGGGGAATTACTGCGTGGAATTTTTAAACGAACAGGGCACCGAGCGGCATTTCTTCGCCACCCGGAGCGAAGCCAAGGCGTACGCCCAAAATAAAGATTTTGACACGGTTGTACGACGCACCAACCTGGAAGATGTTTTTGTGGAGCTGACCGGTCGTGAGGCAAGGGAACTGGCTTCAGTCTAAAAATGGCGAACCTGCCGCCCTAAACAGGAGCTTTTGCGGAACCGGCCTGTCTTTATCCTGCCCGGACTGGCTGCCCATTGTCCTGGCCATGGAAAACCTTTTTTGGTCAGTTCTTCTCTTACCGTCTTCAACAAACAATGGGCATCTTTGATCAGCTTAGCAAAAGTCGGGGTTCCTCCGCTGGCGCCGTATCCGCGGTAGTCCACCACCACCAGGTTAAGCTCTTTTTGCTGGTAATACGGCGCGAGATCGTCATAATCGCTGACCACTTCTCCGTTGGAGCGATGAAGGGGGTTATTCTTTCCCTTTGCCCTGGTGCTTGCCTGGTTGATTTAACTCACGACGTAACCCCCCAGAATGTGCGCGAGGGGGCCTGGCTCCTTTTGGTCAATTATCCGTACTTTCCCCCCGGGAGCATCTTCCTGGCCGTTGTTGATCCCGGGGTGGGAACGGAGCGAAAAGCCCTGGCCATCAGGGCAAAAGAATATTACTTCTTAGGTCCGGATAACGGCCTTCTCTCTCCGGCCGCCGCCAGGGCGGGCATCGTGGATACGGTCGAACTTGCGGTGCCGCCGGAGGCCAGTCTCACTTTCCACGGCCGGGATGTTTTTGCCCCCGCTGCGGCAAAGCTGGCCGCCGGCCTGCCTTTTCGCGAACTGGGAAAGCCGGTTGTACCTGAGGTTAACTTCGCGTTTTACCTGAACGAAAGGAAAGGGGAAGTAGTCACCATCGACCGGTTTGGCAACGTAATCACCAATTTGCCGCCGTTACCCGCCCGCCAAAGCTATAAGATAAGCCTGGCCAGGGGTGGGAGAGTTTATTTTCAGTCCGAATCACCCTTTTACCCCGCCTATGCCCTTGCGCCGGAAGACATTTTGTTTTTAATTACTGGTTTCAGTGGAACCCTGGAGATCTCCGTTAAAAACGGATCAGCGGCCTCGCGTTTGGGTATGGAGATTGCCGACAGAGTGGCGATTGCCTGATGGTTAGAACAAAACCCATATGAAAGGGGCAGGAAACTCGTTAGCATCTTCGATTGCCCGGACTTAATTTCGTTATTTGATCCGTGAGTTTTTGGATAAGCCATATTGCTGTTTCCGGACAGCTCGTTGCTGAAGCGGCCAGATCTGTTCCTGTTTGGCCTACGCCCGGTCTCCCCGCGGCAGGATCAGGTTCATTGCCTTTTGCTGCGAAACGGCTGCTTCGTCGGCGGCTTTGGCAAACATCCGGCGCAGCGTGGGATCAATGATTTCCGTCTGGAACAACGTAAAAGACAGACAGGCCATCCGGGCGTCTTTTTCGTAATCCTGGAGCATATCCATATCCGTAAATTTCATCTTAGCTCACTCCTTGGTCATGGCCTCGTAGTACTCTTGAAAGAAAAGCTTGGCTTTCTGCAGCTTATCCGCTTCTTCCCGGAAATAGTTGGCAATTTCCTGGTCGGCGCAGTTGCCCGCGTAAAAATTGCACTTCCGGGCGGCCACTTCAGTTTCGCTGATTATTTTCACGACGAAAGCACCTTCTTTAATTCTTTGGGCCGTCGTCGGGTCAAGCTCTCTTAACTTCGGTTTGTTCTGGTTGATGAACTTAAACAGGCTGAGCATAGCGAAAACCCTCCCGTTTTAGCCTTTCCTATTGCCCGTGTGTTCATACTTAATTTTCGAAGGAGAGCGGCACAAGTCTCGTTTTTTATCGGAAAAAGCAGGACTTAACTCCCCCGTGAAGAAAGTTTATCCAAAAGGAACAGGGGGTTATAAATTTTAAAGTATCCAGTTATTTCCTAGATAATGGATCCTTGCCTTCCATTACCACTGGTCCCGGCGCATACATTCTTTTTATTTTCCTCGGCAAAAAACAAAATATCCACGTGGGCGCTTTAGGAGA
>JBFMEJ010000291.1:0-2901 GCA_040753275.1 Bacillota bacterium | reverse complement strand
CGAACCTTCCGTTGTAGTCAAGATTTTCACCAGGGAAGAAGTTGCTTATAATATCGCTACCAGGGCAATGAACACCGGCTTAACCTATGCCGTCACGTTCAAATAAAATGGTTTAGCGAAGAAGGCAAAAAACATGCCCAACCAAAACTTACCCCCCGGCTGGAAAAGATTTCACCTCCCCATCCCCTGGCCAGCCTGGACGGCGCCCCCTTTACGGCCAGAGAGAAGACCTACCTGGCCGGCAGGCTGGTCAAGGCGGTTCGCCTGGACTTCTTCTGCAGCGAGGACAGCTTGCTGGCGACCAAGCTCTTCGGCGTGCCCTTTCTTCCGGAAGAAGAAGACCACCCTGTTTGCTCCGCCTGCGGCGCTCCCCTGTACAACCTTTTTCAGGTTAACTTTCAGGAGGCGGGGTATAACCTCCTTCCGGGGTGCGACCTGCTGGTGTTTTACTTTTGCTTTCAATGCAACCCCCTGAACAGCCGGGAGCCGGGCTGGGAGATCCGCGCGTATCAGGAGCCGGAAAAGAAAATACTCCGCCGGAGCCTTTCCTTGCCGCCGGTTCCCGACCAGTTTTCGGTGGCGGGGATGATTTTTCCCGTGGGAGAGTTCTGGATGACGGCCCGCTATACCCACCTTGCCGATCTCCCCAGCGGCTTTTTTGACCAGGGGATCAGGGCAAACGTCACCCGCAACGAGCTCGCCCACGAACGCTATACCGAGTATCTTTTCGAATTGCGCGGCGGGGACGACTGCCACGTAATTTCCAAAATTGGCGGCTGGCTGGAGGACTGGCAAGGCCCCTATTTTACCCGGTGCGCCTGCGGCGCGGAACTGGCCCACATCGTGACCATTGCGACCACCAACCACACCCCTTGGGTGGCTGGGGATCGCGTCGCGCGCATGGTGGCCGCCGATTACGCCTTGCTTGCAGATTACCGGGATTCTTTGTACACCGGCCACTTCCGGCCGGGCGTTGCCTGGAGCCGGGCCTACACTTTTTTGGGTACCGTTCGCGGCCTGCCCTTTCTGAACAATACCGCCTCGGTGGTTATTTCCAGGAGCACCGGAAACATTGCATCTTTTGCCTGGAACCAGGTATTGGGGAAAGTAAGGTTTCCGACTCCCGAAGGAATCCTCGCTCCCCGGGAAGCGCTGCGCCGCTACCTGGAAATGTTGGGCCTGGAGCTGGTTTACGTATGTTCGAAAGAAAAAACGGCCAGGGAAAAACCCCGGGCGTGGCTGGTCTATCGCCTTAAAAGCTCATCCCAGAGAATATGTGGCCGTGCCCACGCTCTTTTTTCTCGACGCCTTCCGGGGCGAGGTCCTCGATGCCGGGGGACGGTACCTGGATTAAAGATGATCTAAAACACAGAGTCTTTTCAGGTTGGGCTATAAAGAGTTGGGTGTTTCCAGTCGGCTCTCTCGCCTGGTACTCCAAAATAACCGGGCGTTTCAGTTTGGTGCTTTCCAACTGTGTAATCAACCTGGCCGCCGATTTAGCAAGCGCCGCCAACACGCTGTTAGCTACGGCGCGTCAATTATACTGTTTCCGCTTCGTCTACTAAGCGTTTCCATAATGATTCAACGTTTAATTTCTTAACCCACTATTCCAGATAATCTTTGTCTAATTTCCCATATTGTTCTTTAATAATGCCTGTTGTGACATTTATCCAGACGCTCCAAAAGTATTTTTTTGAATTCTTCATCGCTAAGGTTCGGGTACCTCTTGCGTAACCCATGAATAAAAAGTTGCCTGGTAAATTCAGACAACTCAAATGCTTTAAGTAACCTTTTTTCAGGTGACATTTGACGAAGCACTTGAATGTATATCTTATGATTTGGTTGTTCTTTAATATCCATAGTTTCTTCCCGACTTCCTTCTCCTGGTTGCAGGTTAAGCAGGCGGAGCACAGTTACCAGTACGGTTATCTGGCCCTACTCGTTAATCGCGCTCTTAACATGCAAGTATCTTACCGTAAATATATAAATCTTACCTTCTTTTGTCAAGACGATTCCGCCTAAAGAAAATCAAAGGAATTAGCAATGTACACCTTTTTTATGGGCAGGAATCCTTAAGAATCTAGGAAAAAAGCAGGAGGTTGCCCTGTAATTTCTCAGTTTAACCATGTCCAGATCTTTTTCGGCGGTGCCCGGAACGGGAGTTATATCATAGTGAACCATTCCGGACAACTGGCATAACCTGGCCAGGTCTTCCCTGGTGGCCAGGCGTTTCGTCGAACCAACGCGGATAAAGTATTTTCCCGCTGCCGTCTGGTAAGGTTTATGCGTACCTTTGGGAATTTTTAAAACGGCTACGGGTTTGCCCTCCACCTGAACTTTTTCGTAAAAAGGGATGATGGCGGGGATGACGTTATGGGAACAGATATTCATCAGCCATTCTTCCAGGCCTTCCCTTTGCACACCCTCAATGAAACCGTCGTCAGCCACTCCGATGAAAATGGTTCCCCCTTCGAGGTTAGCAAAGGCCACGATCTCCTCGGCCAGGTGTTCGGGCCCGACGGTTTCCTGTTTGAACTCCACGGCGGAGTTTTCGCCATTGGCGATGATTTCCAATAGTTTCCGGGCGGTATTATGCTTCCGCCAATAAAGGCCGGACATGGGTGGTCCGCGGTCCGGCAAACTTTAAGGGTTTCCTATCTTGACAGGTATGCTGTAATAATGTATGCTGTAATCAGGTGATGATTGTGAATAACTATAAATATAGAACGCAGCTTTACCTGGATGAAGAACATTACCGTTTTTTAAAAGAACAGTCTGCCCGTTACCAGATCAGTATGGCTGAAGTAGTCCGCCGTCTGCTCGACCGTGAACTGGAAAAAAATGAGGAAATCAAGGAGGACGACCCTATTTTCCGGCTAGGGCGGGAAGGCTTTGCCACCG
>JBFMEJ010000290.1:0-2907 GCA_040753275.1 Bacillota bacterium | reverse complement strand
GGGTCCGGTGAACGGATCACGATTATTTCTTTCGGGAGGCCTGTCTTTTCTTTGATCCGGGCAAAAACGGGGGCGACCGCCGGATCGGTGATGACGGCTGCCGGCGCAGCATCTTTCACGATGGTGCTGAACTCATGAAGGGTATACTGGGGGTTGACGGGGACCAGCACGCCCTTGATCTGCATAAGGGCAAAATAGGAAATGATGAATTCCGGGCAATTGCCCAGGGCAATCAGGACTCGCTCCCCTTGCCCAATTCCGAATTTCCGCAACCCGTTGGCGAACTGGTTGATCTGTCTGAGCAGCCGGCTGTATGTGAGCCGTTGATCGTGGTACCGGACGGCCTCGTGGTCGGGGTGGAGACGGCCAATTTCAGCAAGTCGCAAGGCCAGATTCATTTTTTAACCTCCTTGATCTGCCCGGGGCGTTTTGTTTTAATATTTGTTTTATTAAGGAATTCTCTACGTTTTAACAAATTCCTTCTTTACGCCTGCTTTTCCAAAATAATTAGTGTCCTTTCTTCAGATCCAGATAGCGCCGGAATAATTCTTCCTTGCTCATGACCAGCAGCCGGGGGGTTAACTTTTTCCGGTGCCTGCTTACGCGGTCTCTGCCCGCCGGGTGAAAGATCGCCAGGAGCAGGTTTTCGTACCACCCGGCCAGGCGGGACGTCAGCGGAGAAACCGCAAAGGCACTGAAACCGGCCAGCTGGCTGCCGCGGTGGAGGATGCTCACCCCGGCCACCGCTTTTACGTTTTGGTAGCGGGGGTCTTCGGCCAGCTTCCCGGCCAGCGCTGCCAGCGCCTGCAGCGCCGCCTTTTTGGCCGCGAAGGCCATTTGGGCCGGATCGTTGCCGGCGCCGGCGTTAATCTCCCGCAGCATTTCGTTATGCATGTGCAATTCGCCGATCAGGTCCCCGCGGCGCAAGACCGTCCCGTCCGGGAGCGGCAGCGTTTTTCCCCGGTACTTGCGCAAAGCCACGCGGAACATGGTGGGTTTGCCGCCGTCGAAAATGTCTTCGATCCGGAACAGAAAAAGGAAAAGCTTTTCCCATTGCTGCCACAGTCTCGCGAATAAACTTTTCCCGGGTGCAGCCGCGCCGAAAAGTTCTTTTAGTGGTGTTATTTCCAGATTGCGTTCTTTTAATTCAGCGAGAATGGTGGGCAGGGCGCTGAGCATTTTCCCGGGTGCGCCCGGCGCCGCAAAGGGAACATCGTCGCTGTCGTGAAAAACGAGGATCGCCCCGTCCTTGACGCGGGACAGCACCCTTTGGGCAATCGAATCCGGGGTGGAACGCCGGCCCCAGTCCCAGCTCATGAAAGACCACAAAACCACCTGCTGCCTGTGCAGGCGGCCCAAAAAAAGCGAATAAAGGTTAAACAACCCCCAGGGGGGCCGGAAAAGCCGGGGGGGCTGGCCGGTTATTTCCTCGATCACGGAAGCCGCCCTTTGCACTTCCCGCCTGATCCCCCGCGGCCCCAGCAGCCAGGAAAGATGGTGGTTGTAGCCGTGGCTGGCCACCTCGTGCCCTTCCTGGTGGATCCGGGCGACCAGTTCGGGATGGGCCTGCGCTTTTCTGCCCAGCACAAAAAAGCAGGCCTTCACCTGATATTCTTTCAGAATGTTTAAAACCTGGGGGGTGTAGCGGGGGTCGGGGCCGTCGTCGAAAGTCAGCGCCACCCGGCCGGCGCCGGCGGGAACGCGGCTTTTCACTCCGAAGTGAAAGAGCCTGGCCAGGGCCGTGGGGAGCAGGGCATAGATGCTTAAGACAAAGGCAAGCGTCTTAAACACTGTTTCCGCCATCCGGTTCCCTCCTTACTCCCTCGCGAGCACTTTTTCCAGCGGGTAGAGAAGGTAAAAGAAGGAGGCAATGAGCAGGACGCCCGTGGTGGTCAAGAGCGTTGCCGGCATGCCGATCAGCCTGGCCACCACGCTGCCCAGGGCCGGCCCGACGGAGATGCCCAGACCCTCGATGGTGGCAAAGACGCCCCATCCCATGGCCTGGTTTTCCGGCGGGATGATTTTGGCCAGCAGGGAATTCCACGCCGGCAGGATCATGGCGTAGGAAAAACCTAAACAGACGGCCAGCAGAAATGCTTCCGCCGCCCCGCTGCTGTAGGCGAGGTAAGCCAGCAGCAGGCTGCTCAAGCCGAAACCGGCGCCCAGCAGAAATTTCAGCGCCACCCGGTCGGCGAGGTATCCCATCGGCAGCAAAGAAAGCACCGCCGCAGCTCCCCCGGCGATCAGCAGCAGGCCGTACTGGTTATGGTTCAGATGCAGGTGGTGCTGGACGAACAAGGGCAAAACGGGAAGCAGCAGGCCGGCCGCCAGGGTTTGCAAAAACATCCCGGGAAGAAGGATATTGATCGTTATTTTGTTGGTCGCCATGTATTTTAAGGTTTTCAAAATGTTGCCGGGGTCCGGGCCGGCTGCTCCATTTCCGGCAGCGGTCAACAGCCGGCCCTGATCTGTCGAGAGCCAGGCGACGATCAGAGCCAGGACCCATAAAGCAATCACCAGCCAGAAAACGGGATCGTAGTTTTTCGCCATAATAAAATTGACGCTGACCATTCCGCCGCCCGCCCCGGCCAGCCAGACGGCGAAAACCATGCTGATGCGGGTGGCCCGCCGCGGCGTTCCGACCGGCGCCACCATGCTGATCACGCCCAGCCACAGAGGGGAGAAGCCCAGGCCGAACAGCCCTGCCGCCGCAATCATGACCGGCGGAACCGGCCACCATTTGATCAGCAGGAGGGAAAGAAAAGATAAAACCAGGCCGCCGACCAGGACCGGCCTGCCCAGGCGGTCAAATTCCCAGCCGGCGATTGTTTTAAAGAGGGTTTCCGTCAGGTACTGGGCGGATATGGCGAAACCCACGATAGTAATGGAAAAGCCTAAATAATTAAC
>JBFMEJ010000289.1:0-2914 GCA_040753275.1 Bacillota bacterium | reverse complement strand
GCAGGCCGCGCGGGAGCGCCCGGTTGGCCGTGCGGGGGTTTGCCGCATCAATCGGCAAATCAATTATTCGGTTTAAAGACATGGCCGCCGTGCGGGCGCCGACCATGGCCAGGGTAATCCAGAACAAATCGTGCCCCGAAGGAATATCCTTTTGCACCAGGAGGGCCCCCACGTAGGCAAAGGGCAGGGCAAAAAGGGTGTGCTCAAACTTAATCATTTCCAGGAAAATCTTTACCTTTCGCAACAATTTCCGCCAGGCCATAACTTTCCCACTTCCTGTCGACCAGTTCTTTGATCTCTGCGGACATCACGATTTCTTCCGGCCATTCCCGCGGATGCCCTTCTTCCGGCAGCTTGCGGGTGGCGTCCACCCCCATTTTACTCCCGTAGCCGGAGGAAGGCGAAGAATGATCGAGGGCGTCCAGCGGTCCGTCGACAATGATTAGATCACGGCGGGGGTCCACGTTGTTAAAAACGCGCCACATCACCCCGGAAAGGTCCTGGACGTCCACGTGGGCGTCGACCACGATAATCAGCTTCGCCAGCATCATCAAGCCCATTCCCCAGAGGGCGCAGATCACTTTTTTTGCCTGGCCGGGGTATTGTTTGTTGATGGCCACAATAACGCAATTATGGAAAACCCCTTCCGCGGGCATGTTTACGTCCACAATTTCCGGCGCCAGCATTTTCAGGAAAGGAAGGAAAATCCGCTCGGTGGCCTTCCCCAGGTAGAAATCCTCCATGGGCGGCCGGCCCACGACGGTAGCCGCGTAAATAGGGTCCCGCCGGTGAGTGACGCAGGTCAGGTGGAAAACCGGATAATGATCCGGGAGGGAATAAAAACCGGTATGGTCCCCAAAGGGTCCTTCCAGCCGGGATTCGTTCGGGTCCACGTAGCCTTCCAGGATAATTTCCGCGTGGGCGGGCACTTCCAGGTCCACTGTTGTGCAGCGAACCAGTTCCACCGGCGCTTTGCGCAAAAAGCCGGCGAAAAGAATTTCGTCCAGGCCCGGCGGCAAAGGCGCGGTGGCGGCGTAAATGACCGCCGGGTCGGCCCCGATGGCTACGGCCACGGGCAAAATTTCTCGCTTTTGCTGCTGCTTGCGCAGGTGCTCCGCCCCGCCCTTGTGGATGTGCCAGTGCATCCCGGTCGTTTTTTCGTCGTAAACCTGCATCCGGTACATGCCCACGTTGCGCCGCCCCGTTTCCGGATCTTTGGTAAAAACCAGCGGCAGGGTGATAAACGGCCCGCCGTCGCCCGGCCAGCATTTCAAGACGGGGATCTGGCGCAAAGAAGGTTCTTTTAAGACGACCTGTTTACACGGACCCGTTTTGACCACCCGGGGAAGCCAGGAAGCAAGTTCCGCCAGCCGGGGGAGCGCCTTTAATTTTTCCAGAAAAGTGACCGGCAATTCACCGGGGTTAAGGAGCTCTTCCAGCTCCCGGCCGATGTCGTCCGGATCTTTTCCCCCCAGGGCCAGCCGCATCCGCTCCCGGCTCCCGAACAGGTTGGTGACCACGGGCATTGGGTACCCCCGGACGTTTTCAAAAAAAAGCGCCGGACCACCCGCCTTGCTTATCCGGTCGGTGATTTCCGAAATTTCCAGTTCGGCGTCTACTTCCGCCGTGATTCTCTTCAGCAGGCCCTTTTCTTCCAAAGCTGCGATGAACTGGCGCAGATCCTGGTAAGCCATTGCTTTTCGCCCTCACCCCACCGTTCCCACGTGCACACTGACCACTCCGCCGGTCAACCGGAAATAGTGCACGTCTTTTAAGCCGGCCCGCTCAAAAATCTTTTTGATTTCCTCCTGGTCGGGAAAATTCTTCAGGGACTCGGGCAAATAGCCGTAGGGGCCGCTTATCCCCACGCCCAGGCGCCCGATCAGGGGAACCAGGCGGTTGAAATACAGGGAATAAAGCTGCTTAAATACCGGCGCCGTGGGTTTGGACAGCTCCAAAGAAACCACTTTGCCGCCGGGGCGGACCACCCGCGTCATTTCCGCCACGGTTTGGAAAATGTCGGGGACGTTGCGCAGGGCAAACCCGATGGTGGCGCAATCGAAGCTGTCGTCGGCCAGGGGAAGCTTCACGGCGTTGCCGAAGACCAGCTCAATAACCCCGGCGTAAGGGGTTTTGGCAATATTCAGGCGCGCCCTGGCCAGCATTTTTTCGCAAAAATCCACGCCCACCACTTTTCCGTTGGGGCCGGCCACTTTCGCCTGCTCAAGGGCAAACATGCCCGTGCCGCAGCACACGTCCAGGCCGCGGCCGCCCGGCCTTAAACCCGTCCGGCGGACGGCAAAGCGCCGCCAGGATTTGTCCTGGTTAAAGCTGAGCAGCGAGTTGAGCAGGTCGTAGCGATGGGCGATGGCGGAGAAGATCGCCTCAACATATTCTTCTTTATTTTTATACTGCGCCGGAATTTTAACCAATCGTTCCGTCCTTCTTCCCGTTCCGGAGATAATCGACCAGCTTCGCCAGGGCGTCCCGGGCCGTTCCCGGGGGCAGGGTGGCCAGTTGTCCTTTTGCTTCGTCAAAATGCTGCGCTGCCTTTTCGGGATAAATGTTTTCTTTACCCAGGCCGGTGGCCATGCCCAGGTGAAAGCCGTACCGGTAGAGGTTTTGGATTTCTTGTTCGTCGGCGCCGTTTGCTTCCGCGCCGATCTTGCAGCCCAGGGCTAAAAGGGCGGCCTGATCACTTTTTACGTAATTTTCCAGTATCTGCAAGTCACCCGGATTTTTTAATTTTAAAATGCTTGCTTTGTTAAGCTGGTCGATCGTTTCCGATAAGGCGCGCAAATGTTTGAGCAGGCCGGTTTCATAAAGAATCAAAAAGGATTTGCTGTAAAAGTAATCGCCGGCCAGGATGGGAAAATAGTTGCCGTTGGATGAATTTTTAGCTTCGCAGGGGGAA
>JBFMEJ010000288.1:0-2945 GCA_040753275.1 Bacillota bacterium | reverse complement strand
GGCAATTTCTTCCCAATGGGGCATTTCCCCGGTCCTAGAAACGGCGCGAAAGCCGAATTCAGAGGAAAACAGCTGGACGAACTGGCCCAGGCCCTGGGCATGAGCGCTGACGAACTCAAAGCCGAACTGCAGCAAGGGAAGAAGATCGCCGACATCGCCCAGGAAAAAGGGCTTACCGCGGACCAATTGCGCCAGAAGCTCCTCGAGGCCAAGATCCAGGCCATCCAGCAGGCGGTGAAGGACGGCAAAATTTCGCAGGAAAAAGCCGACGAAATGATCAAAAAGCTTCAGAACGCGCCGCAGCACGGGGGCTTTGGGCGATTCGGCCGGCCGCCCGTTGAAAAAACTTAGTAAACAAATACATTCCCGCCTTTAAATCAAAAAGGGGCCAGATCTTCACCTGGCTCCTTTTTGGTGTTTGTTATGCTGTAGCGATCCTCTCCGCGGGCCATGATCGGGTTTCTCCCTTCATTCAAAGCACGCCAGACTCCTCGCAAGACTTCCGCAAGACTCTTATGAACGGAGCAAACAAAAACTTCCGGTTTTAATCCCCCGGAAGCCTTGATTTTACTGGGTTTGGTGCGGCAGAAGGGACTTGAACCCCCACGGGCCTGCGCCCACAAGAACCTGAATCTTGCGCGTCTGCCAATTCCGCCACTGCCGCAAGAAATTTTTTCGCCAACCAGTTTCTTCGCGCAGGACTGATCCCCGGCTGTTTCTCTGGTCCGGCTCCGTTTATAAGTATAAAAGATCACGGTCAAAAAGTCAATATCCGGGGTGGGCGGCGGGAACATTTTTCCCCTTCTGCTTCGTCAATAAGTTAAAAGGAAGGCAGTAATTACACCAATGAAGGAAAGGAGCAGGTCCATCATCCGATCAACGAGATCTGGCTGGATTAAATTTTTTACGTAAAATTTAACCGCGGAGGACACAGAGAACACAGAGAAGATAAGGATCAGAAAGAGGTATAGAAACAGGCACAAAATAGTCGTCAGTCGTCAGGCAGCAGTCGTCAGAATTTTGGTAGGAATTCGCGTGAGTGAATTCCTACTACATTTAAAAGATTCCAGCATTTCCCTGATAGCCAATCCCCTTTTCAAGAGATACTATCCTATATAGAACAAAGATCAAAAGCGTTAAGTTTAATAAGTTAGTGCCAGGCACTTAACTTATTCAATTTTCTGAAGGAGGGTCGCCATGTCCAGAAAAAACCGCATCAAGGGAAATTACCACGAGCCCGAAACCCTCATGGACACCCACCGCCCCGTCGGGCCGCCGCAGGCCCGCGAAGCCAAATCCCAAAAGGCCCAGCTGAAGGTGATGCCCCCCGGCCCCAATAAAGACGTCAAACGGGGGATGAGTTACAAAACCGGCCTGGTGGACTGGCGGGAAAAAGAGCGCCGGGAGGAAGCAAAAAGGGAAGGCGGCGGTCTTGCGCAGCAAATCCAGGCAATTCTGGATCAAGACGGGAACCTGCAAGGGTACGGCCTGAAGGCCCAGGCCACGGCAGAGGGGCGGGTGATTCTTACCGGCATCGTGGACACCCTGGCCGAAAAAGAAAGGGCTGAAATGCTCATCGCCGGCATCCCCGGCGTCCGGGCGGTGGAAAGCGGGATCAGCATCAGCACCGACGGCGCCGTCGACGATACGGACGTCACCATGGAAGTGCAGGAGGAACTGGCGGCGGAAACCGCCGTCGACCTGCGCCACGTGGGCGTGGAAACCAAAAAAGGTACGGTCTACCTGATCGGGAATATCGAGGACCCCGCCGAAGCCGAAGCCGCCGCCCAGGCCGCGGCCCGGGCCCGGGGAGTGCGCAACGTTGTCAACAATCTGGAGTTAGCCGAAAAAGACGAATTAACCCCGGAAGAAATTTTTCACAGCCAGGTTCGGAACGACGGGGAAAAAATCTGATCGCCGGTTTAATCAGATTTGTCATCATTTTCCAGCAGGCCCCGGAAGCGGCGGATTCTGCATCTTCCTTCAAAGCCAAACCACAAAGGAAGGCGAACGACAAAGAGGAAAATCCGAAATTTCGGCGAACATTTAAGGTGCAATTTCTTGTAAAGGACGGCTTAGCCAGACGGGTCATGAAATTACGCCCGGTTTTGCTTCTGCTCGGGTTTTTTCTCCTCATCCTCACCGTTTGTTCCTGGCAGTTCCTCGCGGGGTTGACCATTCCAACCGGCGGCGCACCGGCGGCCTCCCTGTCGGGGAGCAGCCCGCCTGCTTTTGCCCAGGAGCGCCGGCCCGGCCAGGAACTGGCCGCCCGGGAACAGGCCCTCGTCAACGAACTGATTAAACTCGACCTGCAGCTGGAAAAATGCGGCCGGGAATCCAACCTGCTGGCGGCCAGGCTGGAAGAAAACCGTCAACTGACCGAAAAAACCCGCGCCGAACTTTCCCGCACCCGGCTCCTGCTCGCCCGGGAACGCCGGCGCCTGGGCGGCCTGCTGGCTTTTCATTACCGCTACGGCCAGGTCAGCTACCTGAGCGTGCTGCTGGGCACGCACACCTTTTCCGAATTCGTCAACCAGAGCTTTTACCTCTCGGTTTTCATCACCAGGCAGGCGAAAATAATCCGGGAAACGCGCCGCCTGGCCACAGAAAGCGAAACCCAACTGGCCCGGCTGGAGCAATTGCAGGCGGCTATCGCCAACGAAAAAGAACAGCTGGCCAGGGCCATTGCGGAAATGGAAAAATTGCGCGCCGCGCGCGGCCGGCTCCTGGCGGATGTGCGCCGCCAGTCGGCGGAACTGGCGGGGCGCCTGCTTCTTTTGGAAGAACAATGGCAAAAGGTGCTTTCCGGCTTGCGCGCGGCCATGCAAAGAATCAGTGCGCTGCCGCCGGGGCAGCTCTTCCCCGACCGCCTCAGTTTTTCCGGCGGCAAATTGAAAGCAGAAATCGGCGCGGCCACCTTGAACCGCCTGCTGGCCGCAGCCGCC
>JBFMEJ010000287.1:0-2971 GCA_040753275.1 Bacillota bacterium | reverse complement strand
ATTTTGCCGGGCGGCTGACCAAAGCCCTCGGGGGCGCCGGGATCTATCTGAAGCGGGAAGATCTCAACCATACCGGGGCCCATAAAATCAACAACACCCTCGGGCAGATCTTGCTGGCCCGCCGGATGGGAAAGCGGCGGATTATCGCCGAAACGGGGGCGGGGCAGCACGGGGTGGCCACCGCTACGGCAGCCGCCCTTTTCGGAATGGCGTGCGTCGTTTACATGGGGGAAGAAGATATGGCGCGGCAGGCCTTGAACGTTTTCCGAATGCGGCTGCTGGGCGCGGAGGTGCGCCCCGTGGCGACCGGCAGCCGGACGCTGAAAGACGCCATGAACGAAGCCCTGCGCGACTGGGTGACCAACGTAGAGACCACTTATTATCTGATCGGTTCGGTGGCCGGCCCGCATCCCTACCCCATGATGGTGAGGGATTTTCAAAAAATTATCGGCGAGGAAACCAGGGAACAGATCCTGACCTGCGCCGGCCGCTTGCCCGATTACATCCTGGCCTGCGTAGGCGGGGGGAGCAACTCCCTGGGAATCTTTTACCCTTTTCTGGAAGACGAAGAGACGCAGCTAATCGGGGTGGAAGCGGCCGGGCAGGGGCTGGCCTCCGGCCGGCACGCGGCGACCCTGAATTGCGGGCGGCCGGGCGTGCTGCACGGTTCGCTCAGCTACGTTTTGCAGGATGAGGACGGCCAGATCAAGCTGGCCCATTCAATTTCCGCCGGTCTGGACTACCCCGGGGTGGGGCCCGAACACAGCTACTTAAAAGAAAGCGGCCGGGTGGTCTATACGGCCGTGACCGATGCGGAAGCCCTGGCCGCCTTCCGGCTGCTGGCCCGGACGGAAGGAATCCTGCCCGCCCTGGAAAGCGCCCACGCCCTTGCGCAGGCGATTAAAATGGCGCCCCGCCTGGATGCCGGGAAGATCATCGTGGTGAATCTTTCCGGCCGGGGGGATAAGGATGTGGAAACGGTAAGCAAAGTTATGGAGGTTGAATAAATGGCTTCTCTTCACCGGATTGCAGCAAAATTTGCCGAACTGGCCGCCCGGAACGAAAAGGGACTGATCACTTACCTGACGGCCGGCGATCCCGACCTGGACACGACTGCCCGCCTGGCCGAAGCAATGGAAAGGGCGGGGGCGGACTTCCTTGAGCTGGGCATCCCTTTTTCCGACCCCGTGGCCGACGGCCCCGCCATTCAAAAGGCTTCCTTCCGGGCTTTAAAAAATGGGGTGCGCGTGGCCGCGATTATCCGGACGGCGGCCCAAATCCGCTCCCGGACCAGCGTCCCCCTGATTTTCATGACCTATTACAACCCGGTTTTGCAGTACGGCCTGGAAAAGTTCGCCTGCGATGCGGCCGGGGCCGGCGTGGACGGCCTGATCGTTCCCGATCTTCCTTGTGAAGAGGCCGGACCGCTGCTGGAAATAATGGACTCTTGCGGGCTGGCCTTGATTCCCCTGGCGGCGCCGACCACCACGGAAAGCCGCTTGCAGAAAATCGCCGCCGGCGCCCGCGGATTTGTTTACTGCGTTTCCGTCACGGGGGTGACCGGGGCGCGGGAGCGCATCGATACCGATCTAGGGCAGTTTACCGGCCGGGTCCGGAAATATACCCGCTTGCCGGTGGCCGTTGGTTTCGGCATCGCCGGGCCGCCCCAGGCCGCGCAAACCGCTCCTTTTTGCGACGCCGTGGTGGTCGGCAGCGCAATTGTCCAGATCGTCGCCAAACAGGGTTCCTCGGCGGTGGATGCCGTGAGCAAATTTGTGCGCGAAATAAAATCTGCTTTAAAATAGTTCCGGAAAAAATAGTTATCAAAACGAGGGAAACAGGGGGTTGCCCCCGGGTTTGGATTATGTTAACATATAAAAATGCAGGATGGTTGGTTTTGCCGGAATCAGCTAAGGAAGAGCCGGCGGAGAATAACCGGCAGGATAACAGTGAGGAAGAACCGGTGAGGAAGATGCCGGCGAGAGGGCCGGCGAAGCATGGTAGAACGGCAGAGGAGGCGGTAAGTGGTGCTTTTCCACACCAAGGGCACTCCCCTGTGAGTGCTTTTTTGTTTTTTAAAACGTAAAATACTCACAGAAAGGGGCACAGGATTGATGGTGGTTGTAATGGATCACCACGCTGGCGAAAAGCAGATTAACGCCGTGATCCGGCGGCTGGAAAAGGCCGGCTTCCAGATTCATCTTTCCCGGGGGGTAGAAAGGACCATCATCGGCGCCATCGGGGACCGGACGCGGGCCGGCGACCTTGGTTTGGAAGCCATGGACGGGGTGGAAAAAGTTGTCCCGATCCTTCAACCTTTTAAACTGGCCAGCCGAATATTTAAGCAGGAAGATTCTGTCGTCAAGGTAGGAAATTTGGAGATCGGCGGCGAAATAATCCACATCATGGCCGGACCCTGCGCGGTGGAAAGCCGCGAGCAGCTGCTGGAGGTGGCGCACCAGGTAAAAGAAGCGGGGGCGACCATTTTACGCGGGGGCGCGTATAAACCGCGCACTTCTCCCTACTCCTTCCAGGGGTTGGAAAAAGAAGGCCTCGAGCTCCTCGCCGAGGCCCGCGCGGCTACCGGTCTGTACATTGTAACCGAGGTCATGGACACCAGGACCGTTCCTTTGGTGGCCGAGTATGCCGACATTTTGCAGATCGGCACGCGCAACATGCAGAATTTTAACCTGCTCAAAGAAGTCGCCGCGGTGAACAAGCCGGTTCTTTTGAAGCGGGGGCTTTCCGCCACCATCGAGGAGTGGTTGATGGCCGCCGAGTACATCATGGCGGGGGGAAACCACCAGGTAATCCTGTGCGAAAGGGGCATCCGGAGTTTTGAAACCTATACGCGCAACACCTTGGACCTCTGCGCCGTTCCGGTGGTGAAACACTTAAGCCACCTGCCGGTGGTGGTCGATCCCAGCCACGCCATCGGGAAATGGCGCTACGTTCCGGCGATGGCCCGGGC
>JBFMEJ010000286.1:0-2974 GCA_040753275.1 Bacillota bacterium | reverse complement strand
AGAAAAGGGATTTCCCGCCGGCCGCAAAACAAACGCCACAGGGGCACTTCGTAGAGGCCGTGATCGCAAAATTTCAAGCCGTAAAAGATGACTCCGGCGGGACGGACGCTCTCCAGGATATTTTGAATGTACGGGGCGCGCCCGCTTTTTCCAGCCATCCGGGGGCACGGGGGCTTCGCCAGGTAAGCCCCGGCCAGGGCCAGCCAGGGGTCGTCAGAGGAGGGGCCTTCCCGGAAGGGGTAGCTGAAGTCCGGATAAAAACGCCCCCCCAGGCAAAAATCGGCAAAAGCTACCACTGTACCGTACTGTTCGGCCAGTTCCAGGATCCGCGGGTCGGGTAAAACCGTACCGGCCAGCAGAACCCGCCGTTTCTTTTGCCCATCCGGAGCAAAACCGGCCTGGAATTCCGTGCCCAACTTCAGCGCATCTTCCGGGGGTCCGGTTAAAGCAGCCGAAAGCAATTCCCAAAATTTCCCGTTGATCCCGGCAAATCTTTCCACCGTTTTTAATTGCCGGCGAACTTCCTGATAAACCTGAAGAGAATTCCGCAACGCCCCGGCCGGAACGGGACGGCCGGAAATTTCTGCGAGCCACTCCCCCATTCTGATTAACTCTTGCCGGTAGTGCCGGACGGCGGAATCCTTTGCCTGGCGGGGAAGATCTAAAACAAACACCATATCCCCCTGCTCTTTGCGCACGTCGTAACAGCGGCGCAACCCGTCGCAGCAGGTGGTAAAGACAGCCGGAACCGCCCGGTCAGCAGTGGTCACGCAGGCGCGGGCGTAGGAACAGAAGTTCCGGGGCAACAGGGCCGCCTCGATCGGCGCCGGCGGGATGAGCCGCCGGGGAATAAATCCCGCGGCATGAATAATTTCAACAGGTACGTAAGAACAGGCGACATCAATATAGTTGGTATCCATCGGCACACCTGATTTGATAAAAACAGCGTAATTTTGAAGGCCCTATCACTTACCCGGATTTAGTTTCCTTTTCCTGTCCGACGACTGACGTCTGACGTCCGACGACTTATTTATACCGGCCGGAATATTTTTCTTTTGGATATTTGCGGCTGTTTTTCGCCACCTTTTCCTTGACTGCCGAAGATAAGTCGACACCCAGCCGGTTGGCCATGGCCAGGCAATAAATTACCACGTCGGCCAGTTCTTCACGGACCTTCCCCAGATCTTCCGGGGTCATTGCCGCCTTTTCCGGCGCCCACTGAAAAATCTCCATCAATTCCGCGGCTTCGATGGCAATGGACATGGCCAGGTTTTTCGGAGTGTGGAACTGCTCCCAATCCCGTTCCCGGACAAAGCCGGCGATCAAATCTTTCAGTTCCTGCAAAAAAGTGATGGTATCTCCCATTTTCTTTTTTATTTTTCCTGCCTCTCCGGGGGACACCCGTCCTCGTACCTCACCCGCATGGAGAAAGGCCGGCTGGCTTCCCCCCAGTATACGGTCGTGTGCGGGAAGGGAATTTCGATGCCCAACTCGTCAAACCTTTTTTTGATCCGGCGCCGCAGTTCCCGGCCCACGTACCATTGCTTGAGGGGTACGGTGGTAATCATCACTTTAATTACTATCTCCGAGGGGCCGAAATTGTCAACCCCCAAAACTTCCAGCGGCTTGAGGATATACTGGCCGAATTCAGGATCAGCAGACAGTTCCGTGCCGATTTTTTTGAGTACCTCCATGACGTAATCTACATCTTCTTTGTAGGCCACGCCCACGTCAATGACGTAGCGCGACCAGTCCTTGGTCATGTTGGAAACCGAGGTTATGTTTCCGTTGGGGAAAATGTGCACGGTGCCGCTTAAATCCCGCAGGACGGTGGTGCGCAGGTTCATTTCCACCACTTCTCCCGCCGTTCCGTTTAAGACAACCACGTCGCCGACCCGGATCTGGTCCTCCAGGAGCATAAAGAAGCCGCTGATCACGTCCCGCACCAGGCTTTGGGCGCCGAAGCCCAGGGCCAGCCCGCCGATGCCCGCCGCGGTAATGATCGGCCTGATATCAATGTCCAGGATGCCCAGAATAATCACGATTGCCACCACAACTGAACCGATCCAGGCAATCTTGCGGAGCAGACCGATCAGGGTACGGATTCGCTTTTCCTGCTCTCCGGAACCCCCCGCCTTGTCGGCCAGCACCCGCTCAAACCTTTTCAGGGCGGTAACGATTAAACGGACAAAAATAAACGTCCCGGCGAGCACGAGTAAAATTCGCAGCCCTGTGGTCACCAGCCAGTCCGTTAAAGGAATCAAAAAGGCATCCCAAGAAAACATCATTACGCCTCCCCCTGTTTCACCGCCTAAATGATTCTGTTGCAGTAAAGGAGGAAAAAAGTAAAATTATTTCGTTCGTCTTCGACTGACGAAATTATACCAGGAAACGGCACCAAATAAAAGCACATCCTGATTTTCTGGATCATATATTACGGGAGGTGGTTATTTAAGGTTTTAATGGTAATACCATGTTGCTTTAGAAAACAACGGTTAATGCTGAACATTTCGGGGGTTTGCCACGGGCGGCTTAGAACAGGAGGTAAATAATGTGTTTTTATAACGGGGCGCAAAGAATGTGGCTTCAGGATCTTTTTTTCCTGGAAACAACAACCGGTCTGCGCACCCTCATCGATCAAGAAAGATTATACATCCTTTACCAATACCTCCGGCACACCCTCAACGTGCCGGGGGATCTGGCCGAATGCGGGGTTTACCGCGGGGGTTCAGCCCTGCTGCTGGCCAAAACATTGCACGCGCACGGAAAAGGAGATAAAACGCTGCATCTTTTCGACACCTTTCAGGGGATGCCGCCGGCCAATCCGGAACTGGATCTCCATAAAGAAGGGGACTTTGCGGATACTTCTCTAGAAGAGGTGCAGAATTATCTGGCCGGATACGAAACTTTTTTGAGATTTTACCCCGGCGTTTTTGAACTCACCTTCCCCGCCGTGAACGGGAAAAGATTTTCC
>JBFMEJ010000285.1:0-2985 GCA_040753275.1 Bacillota bacterium | reverse complement strand
CGGGCAATTCGGGAGCGTGGTCAATCAAGTTTTCCAGGGAGCCGTAATCCTTTAACAGGGCGGCGGCGCTTTTCGCGCCGATTCCCGGCACTCCGGGGATGTTGTCGGACTGGTCGCCCACCAGCCCTTTGAAATCGGTGAACTGGGCGGGGGTTACGCCAAATCGGTCCCAGACCTTCCCTTCGGTATATTCTTCCAGCTCCGTAATCCCCTTCCTGGTCAGCAGCACCCTGGTTGTCGGCGAGACAAGCTGCAGGGCGTCCTGGTCCCCGGTGACAATGATGCTGGCGACTTTCTCTTTCTGCGCTTCCTTGATGATTGTGCCGATTAAATCGTCGGCTTCGTAGCCTTCCCATTCCAGGACGGGGATCCGCATGGCGCCGAGGAATTCTTTAATTAAGGGAAACTGGGTGCGCAGTTCGTCCGGGGTGGCTTTGCGGGTAGCCTTATATTGTTCGTAATCGTTGTGCCGGAAAGTAATCTTCCCCTTGTCAAAGCAAACCACTACGAACCGGGCGGGATGTTCGGCCAGCACTTTGAGCAGCATGTTCGTAAAACCGTAAACAGCGTTGGTGACCACCCCCTGCGTGGTGGAAAGCAAGGGAATGGCGTGAAAGGCCCGGTGGGCCAGACTGTTGCCGTCGATTACCAAAAGAGTGCCGGTGGTCAAAGCAAAACACCGCCTTGTTTAAGATTGGCTCCCCATGCCGCAAGCGGCACCAACATAAGGAAGGTTATTTTCGAAATCGGAATCAGGCATCAGGGCAAATTACCAGGCCCGCCTTTCTTCTGCTGACGAGAATTAATGTTTGCCGGTCAAAGTAAGTATTTCACCATCAGTACTTGAAATACCTTCTTGCATGATAATTTTAAAGATCTAAAAATTTTTCCTGATGAAGGAAATAAGGTGTGGAAAGTCGAAGTACATTAGGGGCAGGTTTTGGGGCGGCAGGGAAAAGTTTTGGGGTGATGAAAATGAGCAAAAAGACTCTTCCGGTAATGGTGCTGACCGTCCTCGTTCTTTTTTGTTTTTTTACCCCTGTCCCGGCGGCGCAGGCTTTCGAAAACGTTGAACAGGGAATCGGGGCAGTGCACGAGATTATGGAATACATATATAATCACCACCTCAGCCGGCCCGAAGTCGATGGATTGACCGAAGGGGCCATCCGGGGAATGATCGAAACGTTGCATGACCCCTATACGGAGTACCTGAGCCCGGAGAATTTAAGCAAATTTGTCAGCTCCCTGGACGGCGGGTTTTCGGGGATTGGGGTGGAACTGGAAGCTCAGGAGCCTTATCCGGTAGTGACCAGGGTGATTGCGGGCTCACCGGCGGCGCAGGCCGGTCTGCGGGCGGGGGATCAAATCCGGCAGGTGGATGGAGAAGACCTGGCGGAGCGGCCGCTTCCCGAAGTGGTCGAAAAAATTCGCGGTCCCCAGGGTAGCCTGGTGCGTTTAACGATCCGGCGGCCCGGCGGAGGAGAGTTTACAGTCGAGATCAAACGGGCCGAGGTAGCCGGTCCGACCTGCGAGTGGCGGATGTTTCCCGAAAACGTGGGTTATATCTACATTCATACTTTCGGCACCCGGACCGCGCAGGAATTTAAAGGGGCCCTGGGGGAACTGCAGAAAGCCGGGATGAAGGGGTTGATTCTCGATCTCCGGAACGACCCGGGCGGTTACCTGCAGGCCGCCGTGGACATCGCCGGTTGTTTTTTGCCTCCCGGAAAACTGGTGGTGACGACCCTGGACCGGGACGGCGACCGGGAAGAATACAAAACCGCCGGCGAGGGGAACAGGTTTACTCTTCCGCTGGTGGTTTTGATCAATCAATCCAGCGCCAGCGCCGCCGAGGTGCTGGCCGGCGCGCTCGCCGACTACCGGGCGGCGGTGCTGCTGGGCACGCGTTCCTACGGAAAAGGGGTCGTTCAGGCCGTCATTCCCCTCCAGGCGGGCGGAGCGCTCAAGATGACGATTGCCCGCTACCTGACGCCGCAAGGGGTTTCCATCGACCAAAACGGTCTTTTGCCGGATCGCCCGGTTTCTACGCCGGAGCTGCAGCTGATTCTTGCCCGCCAGTTAATCAATTCCCGGGAAACCCGGCAAATCAGATTTGCCGTGGACGGGAGCGGGGTTGTTTTGGACGGGGAAAAAGTCGGCAGCCGCTGGGTTCCCCTTCAGCGGGGAAATGAATTTTACCTCCCGCTGCGTTTTACCCTGGAGGCCATCGGCTACGAGGTAAAATGGCGGGAGTCGACCGGGGAGATTGCCGTAAAGGGCAAGGAGCGGGAATTTTTCTTCCCCCTGAACGGGAAAAATTTACTGGTGAGAAACGGGATCGCCTATCTGAAAACCGATTTCTTCCGCTCGATCGGTGTTAAAGTTTACCAACAAGGAGACGAGTTAATCCTGGAAACCTGATTTTGGCCGGCAGGAATAAACGACGGAATGTTGAATATTTGCATCAAGAGCCGTTTTTGGATCTCCAGGTGAGTGCTCCCGGTGATGCCGGCTTAACGAGTGGTTTTGCATTAAGGGGTGGCAAAATGGAAAGAAAAAATCAAGATCGGGAACGGAAACCGAAGGTAGTTTCCCTGATTCAGTTTAAATGGCGCCGCACGGGTCAATTGCTGCGCCGCAAACTCGGAGAGTTTGCCGATCAGCCCTTTTTTGCACAGGAAGCCAGCCGGGCCAGGCAGGCTTATGTTCAGGACATCGATCCCTCCCTGGTTAGCGAATACGATGAATTTATCACGGAGCGCTTTTTTGAATGGTTTATTTTTGATTACCGGCTTTCCACGGGAAGAACGGTGATCGAACTCTTTGCCGAGAGCCCCGATTTATCGGCGGAGGAGCAGGAGCTTTTAGAGCAGTGGATGAAGGCCCGCCTTACCCTGTACGAGGTAAAGGAGATTTTGCCGGGCAAGGGGGTTGTTTTGCAAGACCTGCTCGGGCGCCGGCAGGTTACGGTTCACGATACCAGCA
>JBFMEJ010000284.1:0-2992 GCA_040753275.1 Bacillota bacterium | reverse complement strand
TAAGAAAAGAAATTTGCAAAGATCAAAAAAGATCTGTTGCTCCAAATTGCTGTATAAAGATATGATTAACACATGGTAAATATGTTTAATAATGGTATTTGTTTAATAACTTTGACGATCCCCTGCAAACCTGCACCGGACCTGCACGGCAAACCTACCTCAAACCGGGTCCCCAACGGCCGCCCGGGCGTCCAGGGCCAGTGCGCCCTGGGGCCAGACCGCCAGGGGATTGATATCCAGCTCGGCAATCTGGGGGAAGTCGGTAACCAGCCGTCCCAGGCGCAGCAGACTGTCTACCAGGGCGGCCTTGTCTGCCGGGGGGCCTCCGCGCGCCCCGGACAGGAGCGGGGAAGATTTAATTTCGGTCAGCATTTCCCAGGCCTCTTTTTCGGTTGAGGGGGCGAGCCGGAAAGAAACGTCTTTGAGTACTTCGGTGTAAATGCCGCCCAGGCCGAAAACGATCACCGGGCCGAATTCGGCGTCCCGCTTTGCCCCCAGAATCACCTCCAGGCCGCCGGGGTGATATCTTTGCAGAAAGAAACCGTCAATCAGAACGCCGGGCGCCTTTGCCCGCACCGCCGCCGGCACCTCGGCGCAGGCCCGGGCAAGCTCCGCCTCGTTTCGGATATTCAGCCGCACGCCGCCCAGATCCGATTTGTGGGTAATCCCGGGGCCGGCAATCTTCATTACCAGCGGGTAGCCCAGTTCCTGTGCCGCGGCCAGGGCGTCCTCCTCCCCGGCGGCAAAGCGGACGGGGGCCGTCCGGATGCCGTAGGCCTCCAGTATTTCCAGCGTCTCGCTTCCGATTAGCCCGCCTCCAGCCGCCTGCGCCTTACGGAGCAGCGCGGCGGCTTTCGCACGGTCGGTCTCCGGAAAGACCGGCGGTTCTTCAAACGAGCGCCCCTTAATTTCCCGGTGGTAGCGAAAAAGCCCGGCCAGAGCACGGGCAGCCCGTTCCGGATTGGGAAAACCGGCCGTCACCCCGCTTGCGTCCAGTTCGGCAAGGGCCTTTTGCTGGTTGGCGCCGAAAACCCAGACGGCTACAGGTTTTTGGCGCTTCCGGGCGGCTTCCTGAACCACCCCTGTTAAAACAGCGCCCACGGGGTCGTAACTATCCACCTTATAGGCGGCAAAAATGCAGATTACCGCGTCCACCGCGGGGTCTTCCAGCATCAGGCGCAAAACTTCCGCGTAAGTGTTGGGAAGCCCCCTTTTCATCGCCGCCGGCCATATATCCAGCGGATTGGCCGCTTCAAACCAGGGGGGGCACATGGCTTGAATTTTCGCCAGGGTATCCAGGCTCAAGCGCGCCACCTCCAGGCCGTACCGGCTTAAGGCGTCCACCGCCGCGATCCCGCCTCCGCCCGTAATGGTAATGATGCCAATCCGCTTCCCGTTCATCTCCGGGTAAGTTAAAAAAGCTTTATTTAAATCCTTGAGCTCCTCCAAATCCTCAACCCGGATGATCCCGGCCTTCCGGAAGGCCGCCGTAAAAACATGGTCCTCGCCGGCTAAAGAACCGCTGTGGGAGGCGGCGGCCCGGGCCCCCGCCTCGCTTTTCCCCGTTTTCAGGGCGAGGACGGGCTTTTGCGGAGTAACCTGCCGGGCCGTCTCCAGGAACTCCCGCCCTCCCCGGATCCCCTCCATGTGGATGTTGACGGCCCTGATCCGGGGGTCCTGCCCGAAGCAAGCCAGGACATCGGAAAAGTTTACATCCGCGGCGTTGCCGATATCTACGCCGACGCCCATTCCTTCCGTAAAATCGGCTGCTCCCAGCACAAAAATACCGGACTGGCAGATGATCCCATTTGCTTTCCGGTTGGCGTCAAATTTGACAAAAGAGGAATGGAAGGAATCGAAGACATTGATGATCCCAATGGTATTGGGACCAATGAGCCGCGTGCCCGTGCCGGCGATGATCCGCCGGATTTCTTCCTGCAGGCGGGCACCCTCGGCGTCGGCATCGGCAAAACCCTGGCTGATCACAATCACCGATTTGATTCCTTTTTCTACACATTCTCTGACTACCCCCGGAACTGCCGTGCGCGGGGTGGAAATTACCGCCAGGTCGACCGTCTCCGGAAGGTCCAGAACCGAGCGGTAAACCTTGCGGCCCAGGATTTTTTCAGCCCGGATATGCACGGGATAGATCCTGCACCGGATCCCGTCTTCCAGCATGTTTTCCAGGGGATTGAAGGAATCCGGCCCGGTCTTTTCGGAAACGCCCACCAGGGCCACCGACTGCGGGTTAATCATCCGGTAGTAGTGCTCGAGGGACAAACTCCCCAATATTCATTCGCCTCCTGTAGCCAACCCAAAAAAAATTTCATTTTTCTTCGGCCGGTTTATAGCCTTTCAACTCCGCCCGTCCGTTTCTTACTTGAGTAATTAACTTGTTTAATTCTTCTTCCAGGCTACCTAAAATGTCGTCGGCGTAATCCCGCGCACCCTGCTTGATTTCCCTGGCCACAACCTCCGCTTTCTGCACGACCTCTTCGGCGATTGCCTTCGCCTGACGGGCGATTTCGCTTTCCTCGGCGCGCCGGTCCAGTTGCTTTTGAGCCTCCTCCATGATGCGCAGGGCTTCTTTTTTCGAGTCCGCCAAAACCTTTTCCCGCTCCTGCAGCACCCATTTGGCCTGGCGGACTTCCTCGGGCAAAGCGGCCCGCATCCGGTCCAGGTAGTCCAGCAGCTTTTCCTCGTCGATCAAGACGCGCCTGGTCAGGGGGATTTTCGGGCTGTTTTCCACCAAATCCTCCAGTTCGTTCAAAACATTAAATAATTCCACTTTTCATTCACACCCTCCCGTTTCTTTGCGACCCGCGAATTTTTTAATCAGCCTCTGCTCCACCTCCGGCGGCACCAGTTCTCTCACGCACCCGCCGAAAGAAGCCACTTCCTTGACGCCGCTGGAACTGATAAAGGAATATTCAGCCCTGGTCATCAAAAACACGGTGTCGATGGTGGGCGCCAGTTTTTTATTGGTCAACGC
>JBFMEJ010000283.1:0-2995 GCA_040753275.1 Bacillota bacterium | reverse complement strand
GCCACAATAAAGGGAATCTCGAAGGAGATAGTCCATCCGGTCAACATCGAGTTCGCCAGAAATCAGCTGGTCATCAAGACTGTAGGGTCAACGAAGTTTTCTCGGAAAGGGAAAGGATATTTTACCACCGTACCCTTAATTAAAGCCCAAACGTCTTCTGCTCTTAATTGGACATCAGCAAAAAGTTTTTCGATGTAATCTTTTAACTCTGAATGAAGTAAAATAGCCCTCGTATAATCCTCGTGTTTTGCCGGCTTTGCCTCGTTAGGTTTCCCCCCGGGCAGTTGATTTTTTTCCGGCAAAAGGCTTTCGGCCACATGCGAAAATGGCGGATGCCCCAGGTCATGGAGAAGTGCTGCCAGGCGCACCAATTGCCTGATATATCGTCTCTCCAAAGGCATCCACTGTAATAAACCGGCGTGTTTTTCCCAAAGCAAATCAATTGCCCGGGTAGCTAATTCCATTACACCCAATGAATGGCCAAAACGGTTGTGTTCGGCACCGTGATAAACGTAATGAGTCATTCCCAACTGCTTTATCCGGCGCAATCTCTGAAAGTAGGGATGATCGATAATCTTCTTTTCCTTAGCGGAGACCCTAATAAAACCGTGGACCGGGTCACGAAACCAATAGGGATAATCTTCTTCTTTTTGCAGATGGCTTATATAAAGCCTGGTTCCATTTTCACAATGCAATGGGGCATCAGGAATGATAACCCCGTCTTTAAATGTCCCCTTAATCATGCTATGTTCTACCACCCCCTTTGGTCATGATTTCCTTAGAACAAATGTTTTGGGGTAATACTTCTTTTTTTCTTTTAAAAATCCTTCTGTCCTGGAAAAATTTTTTTTCGGATTTTAATCCCGCCCGAAGTCATCCTCAAACCGCACGATGTCGTCTTCCCCCAGGTACTCGCCCAGCTGCACCTCGATGACCTCGAGCGTCACCTTCCCAGGGTTTTCCAGGCGGTGCTTTTTGCCGCTTTGCACAAAGGTGCTCTCCCCGCTGCGCACGAAGGTCTCCACTCCTTCCACGGTCACCTTCGCCGTGCCTCGGACCACGATCCAGTGCTCGCTGCGGTGGTGGTGGAGCTGGTAGCTGAGCTTTTTCCCGGGCAAAACGGTGATCCGTTTGATTTTATAGAAGAACCCTTCTTCCAGGATGGTGTAGGAGCCCCAGGGGCGGTAAGCCGTCAGGTGGAAATCGGCCCGCTGGTCGCCGGCTTCCTTTAAGGCAGCGACCACTTCTTTGACCCGCTGGGCCTGGTCTTTCGGGCAGATCAGCAGGGCGTCTTCTCGTCCACCACGATCAGGTCGCGCACCCCGATCAGCGCCGCCAGCTTCCCTTTGTCCGTGTAGAGCAGGTTGCCGGCCGCGTCGAGCAAAACCCCGCCGTTAAAGACGACGTTCCCCTTTTCGTCCCGGGGGAACTCGTCGAAAAAGGCATCGAAGGAACCCAGGTCGCTCCACTTCACCGCAAGGGGAAGCACCGCCACCCGGTCGGATTTTTCCATTACTCCGTAGTCGATGGAGATGGCCGGGACCTTTTCGAAAATTTCGCTGATGTCTTCGGCGCGAAAGGCTTCGGCAACCTCCGGGCAGCACCGCCGCACTTCTTCGGTGAAGATGCCGGTGTGAAACAGAAACATGCCGCTGTTCCACAGGTAGCCTTTTTCCACGTAGGCCAGGGCCGTTTTTTCGTCCGGCTTTTCCTTAAATTCGGCCACCCGGTAGCCGGCGCCCAAAGGCACACCGGGCCTGATGTAGCCGTAGCCGGGGTGGGGCTTAAGCGGCTTTACGCCGAAGGTAAGCAGGTACTCCGCGGCCAGGGGGCGGCCTTTTTGGACGGTTTCGAAAAACTCCGGCCCATCTTCCAGCAGATGATCGGAAGGGAAAACCGCGACCAGATCGTCCCCGTGGCGCCTCACGATTTCTTGCACCCCGTAGAAGATCGCCGGTAAGGTATTTTTCCCCGCCGGCTCCAGGAGGACGTTGCCCTCGGCAAATTTATAGCCCAGTTCTTCAATCTGGCCCAGCACCAAAAACTTGTAGGCGGCGTTGGTAACAATGTAGATCTGGGACAGAGTGGTCAATCGGCAACTTCTTTCCACGGTCATTTGAAAAAGCGAACGGTTGTTTTTCAACTTTAAAAACTGCTTGGGGAAGTTCGTGCGGGAAAGTGGCCATAGCCTGGTGCCGCTGCCGCCGGCCAGGATGATTACTTTCATTATGCCAGCGCTCCCCTCTCTCCGGGAAAGAGAATGATTTCAAATTTCTTGACCAGCTCCACCATCAAAGATAAAATAAAAGATGAAAACCAAAAGAGGTGAGCTGTAAATGGATAAAAATCTTTTGGAAAGAATAACGATCGATCCAGGCGTGCTTTGTGGCAAGCCTGTGATTAAAGGGACACGAATTTCTGTTGAACTGATCCTGGAAAAGCTTGTCCAGGGATACAGCTACCAGGAAATAACAAAAGAGTATGATATTCAAGAAGAAGATATAAAAGCCGCTTTACTTTACGCTCAAAAAACAATAGCCAATGAAGAGGTTTACGAAGCAATATGAAATTAAAATTTTTGGCTGATGAAAATATTTCAAGGCATCTCGTCAATTTGCTCCGGGGACAGGGTTATCACGTTTCCTGGATCCGCGAACGGAAAAGAGGAATAAGTGACTTAGAAATTATTGAAATGGCTGCCAAAGAAGATTTGATTATGATCACAAACGACAAGGATTTTGGCTATCTAATTTATAAGCAAAGACTCAAATGCCCCGGAGTAATTTTAATAAGAGTTGATGAAATAAGCCAGGGAAATACAATACTTGCCATTCTTCAGAAATACCACTATAAATTAAAAAACCATTTTACTGTTATCACAAAAAGTCCGGATCCGCCCATTAAATCTTTAATTCATCAATACTCCCACTCAAAATCCCCCACCTCGGGACACTGCCGCAGGGCTTCCTTCATGATTCCGCAGATCCTCTCCAAC
>JBFMEJ010000282.1:0-3004 GCA_040753275.1 Bacillota bacterium | reverse complement strand
GTCAACAAGCTGCTGCTGGCCCGGGGGGCCACCGGCAGCGCGATTCAAGAAATCTGCCGGCTGGCCCGGGAAAAGGGCATCCCCATCCAGCAGGTGGAACGGGTTTACCTGGATAAGCTGGCTCCCGGGACGGTGCACCAGGGCGTGGCCGCCCTGGCAGCGGAAAAAGAATACGTCACGGTGGACGACCTCCTGGCCCGGTGCAGGGAAAAAGAAGAGGATCCTTTTTTCCTTCTTTTGAACGGCATCACCGATTCGCATAACCTGGGCGCCATTATGCGTACCGCGGAAGCTGCCGGCGCCCACGGCATCGTCATCCCCGCCCGCCGTTCCGCTTCCCTTACGCCGGCGGTCCTGAAGGCGGCGGCGGGGGCCGCGGAATACCTGCCGGTGGCGCGGGTGACCAATCTGGCCCGGACGATCCGGTATCTTCAGCAAAAAAACCTCTGGGTGGTGGGGGCGGAAAGTTCCGCCGGGGATCTATTCTGGGAAGCGCGGTTGGATGGGCCGCTGGCCCTGGTCATCGGCAGCGAAGGGAAGGGGCTCGGCCCGCAGATCCGGAAAATTTGCGACGCCCTGGTCCGCCTGCCCATGGCGGGGCGGATCACCTCCTTAAACGCTTCCGCAGCGGCCGCCGTCCTGGCCTACGAGGTTTTCCGGCAAAGGAGAAGGGCCGCCCATGAAAGAGTACCTGATCGTTGACGGCTACAACATCATTTTTGCCTGGCCGCATTTCGAGGAGCTGCGCAAATCCGGCCTGGAACACGCCAGGCTGAAACTCATCGACACCCTGGTTAACTATGCAGCCCTCACCGGCCGGCAGGTCATCCTGGTTTTCGACGCCTACCGGGTGAGAGAATCCGCGGCCCGCACGGAAGAAATGCCGGGTTTGCAGGTGATTTACACCGCCTTCGGGGAGACGGCCGACTCCCTCATCGAAAAGCTGGTTGGGGAGTTGTCCAGGGAAGGCGCCGTTTACGTGGCCACTTCCGACTGGGCGGAGCAGCGCATGGTTTTGGGACAGGGAGCCTGCCGCCTGACCCCGCAGGAACTGCTGGACAGCATCCGGCAGGAAGCCAAGGCAGGGAAGCGTTTTTGCAGCCCGGAACGGCCCGCCGACGCCTACCTGGAGAACCGTTTAAAAGGAAAAATCCGCGTTTTTTTAGAGAACTGGCGGCGAAAAAAAACATGATCTTGACGTTATTTTAACCCTAAGTTATAATAGGCTTGTATTTGCCTTTCCCGTTCCTTCGAATGATCTGGTTGGTTGATTATAAAGGCGGAGATTTAAGGCGGGAGGGATAGCGTGAACCCGAATGTCAATGTGAACGTCCAAATGGAGGTTCCGGGTTGTTATCAATTCATGGTTGACGAGGAAGTAGTGGAGTACGCCAGGGAAGGAGATGATGCCGCCCTCGAATATTTAATCAATAAATATAAAAATTTTGTCCGTTCCAAGGCCCGTTCGTACTTTCTAATCGGGGCCGACCGCGAGGATATCATCCAGGAAGGGATGATCGGTTTATACAAGGCAATTCGTGATTTCCGGCTGGACAAGTTGTCCTCCTTCCGGGCCTTTGCAGAATTATGCATCACCCGGCAAATCATCACCGCCATCAAGACGGCCACCCGGCAAAAGCATATCCCGCTGAATTCCTACATCTCGCTCAATAAGCCCATTTACGACGAAGAATCCGACCGCACGCTCATGGATATCATTTCCGGCGCGAAAGTAACCGATCCCGAGGAGCTGATCATCAGCCGGGAGGAGTTTTTTGATATTGAGGAAAAAATGGGGGAGATTTTAAGCTCCCTGGAGTGGAAGGTACTCATGTCCTATCTGGAGGGAAAGTCCTACCAGGAGATTGCCGAAGATTTAAAACGGCACGTGAAGTCAATCGACAACGCGCTGCAAAGAGTGAAACGGAAACTGGAGAGATATCTGGAAAGGCGCGAAGAATAAGGCAATTTCGTTAATTAATTGATCGGTTGACAGGGGCTTTCTTTTCTGTTATTATTTTATCGTCAAAATTAAAAAGGATAGTTGAGCTGAGTTTAGCTTAGAAGAGGTAAGTTGAGATGAGCGGGGTTTGTCTTTGCATAAATTACCGGCGTTCGTCTACAACGCCGGTATTTTATTTGGGAATCGGAGGAGATGTTTTTGGATACCCCTTCGCAAAAAGAATATCTGGCGTTAAGCAAACATTTCAACCTGATTCCGGTAAGCTACGAGTGTTTTGCCGACACGCAGACGCCGATCACCGTTTACTGGAAGGTTTCCGGGGGGCGCCCGGGCTGCCTGCTGGAGAGCGTCGAGGGGGGCGAAAGGGTGGCCCGCTACTCCTTTCTCGGTATCGATCCTTTCCTTGCCTACAGTCACCGGGGAAAGACCGGCCGGGTGTGGAAGCAGGAAGGCGGCGCCGTTCAGAAGGTGGCCGGAAATCCCTTTGAAATTTTGGAAAACCTTATCTCCTCCTTCCGGGTGCCCGAATTGGAACTGCCCAGGTTTTTCGGCGGCGCCGCCGGGTATTTCGGGTACGATTTAGTGCACTGGCTGGAAAAGCTGCCTTCCGGAAACAAAAATGATTTGCCTTTTGACGACTGCTCCTTCCTGTTTTGCGGTACGGTGCTGATTTTCGACCACGTCCGGCACACGCTGCGCATTGTGGTAAACAGCTTTCCGGGAGATTCCCCGGAGCGGGCTTATACCCAGGCCGTCCGGAAAATCGAAGAGGTTTTGCGCGTTTTAAACGGCCCGGAACGGGAAAGCATTCCGTTATTAAACGGCGGCGCAAACTGCCGGGGGAGCCCGGACCCGCATTTTTCGCCGGCCGGATCCAATTTCACCCGGGAGAGTTTTCTAGACGCGGTGAAAAAGGCCAAGGAATACATCCGGCAGGGAGAAATTTTGCAGGTTGTGCTTTCCCAGCGCTTTTGCCGGCCTTTTGCCGGGGATCCCTTTTTGGCTTACCGCCGCCTGCGCGCTGTGAACCCGTCTCCTTAT
>JBFMEJ010000281.1:0-3009 GCA_040753275.1 Bacillota bacterium | reverse complement strand
GCTTCTTCGGAAAAGCCCCGGATGGCCTTTTTGTATTCTGCGCTGCAGCCCTTGATAATGTGGCTGATCAGGGCCGGGATGTCTTCTTTGCGTTCGCGCAGCGGCGGAATAACGATTTCCACCACGTTTAAGCGGTAGTAGAGGTCCTCGCGGAAATGGCCGCCTTCGATGGACTTTTCCAGGTCTTTGTTAGTGGCGGCGATGATGCGCACGTCCACTTTAATGGTTTCGGTGCCGCCGACCCGCTCGAACTCCCGCTCCTGCAGCACGCGCAGCAGCTTGGTTTGCGTGGACAGGGACATCTCGCCGATTTCGTCCAGGAAGATCGTTCCTTTGTGGGCCAGTTCGAATTTGCCCGGTTTGGCCGCCACCGCCCCTGTAAAAGCTCCTTTTTCGTGGCCGAAGAGCTCACTTTCCAGCAGGCTTTCCGGGATGGAGGCGCAGTTGATCTTGATAAAGGGCCGTTCCTTGCGCACGCTGTTGTAGTGGATGGCGCGCGCCACCAGTTCCTTGCCGGTGCCGCTCTCGCCCCGGATCAGGACCGTGGCGTTGGTGTTGGCTACCCGCCCGATGATTTTGTAAACGTTCTGCATAATCGGGGAAAGGCCGATCATGGCGTCGGCGTCGACGGTGAGGGTGCTCTCGCCGGCTTTGGCCCGGTCGATCAGCTCTTTGACTTCCACTGCTTTTTTGACTACTTCCAGCAAATCGTGGATCTTTAAAGGCTTCATCAGGTAGTCGAAGGCGCCCAGTTTCATGGCCTCGATGGTGGTTTGGGTGGAGCCGTAGGCCGTGATCAGGATAATCGGGGTGCGTTCGCCCCGCCGCTTAACCAGTTCCAGTACCTTGATGCCGTCGATGTCCGGCATGCGGATGTCCAGGAGGACGGCGTCGGGATCTACCGCCTCGATTTTTTCCAGCCCTTCGCTGCCGCTGGCCGCGCACTCCACCTGAAAACCGTGGTCGGTCAGGACGTCGGTAAGCGCTTCCAAGACGCTGGCCTCGTCGTCCACAACCAGGATCAGCTTCCCCATTGCTCAGTCTCCTCTCGTGGGCAGGTAAATGTGGAAAGTCGTTCCCCGGCCGACTTCGCTTTCCACCTCGATCCGCCCCCCGTGGGCCTGGATTATTTCGTGGGCAATGGCCAGGCCCAGGCCGGTGCCCTTCGGCCGGGTGGTGTAGAACGGGTCGAAAAGGTGAGGCAGGTTTTCCGGCGGGATCCCGCAGCCGGTGTCGCCGATGGAGACCCGGACGAAATCGCCGCCTTCCGCCAGAAAGGTGCCCACCGAGATCGACCCCCCTTCCGGCATCGCCTGAACAGCGTTAAAAATGATGTTCACCATGACCCGCTCCACCTGCTCCGGATCGATCCAGGCCGGCGGAAGCTGGGGGGACAGTTCCTTAATGAGATTATACTTGCCGTAAAAAACTTCGCTGAAGAAGGAAAAAACGTTTTCCACCAGGGAATTGACGTCGTGCATCCGGAACCTGGCCTCGGCTGGTTTGGCAAAGTACAGCAGCTGGTCGACGAGGGAGTCCAGCCGGGAGATCTCCCGGTGGACGGTGGCCAGCGCCCGCTGGTCGCCGTTGTTTTGCTTTTGCCAGCGCTGGATGTAGCAGCTGATAGAAGTGATTGGGTTTCTAATCTCGTGGGCCACGCCGGCCACCAGCTTCCCCAGGGAGGCCATCCTTTCCTGGCGGTGGAGCCTTTCCTCCAGGCGCACGCGTTCGGTGATGTCCCGGCAGCAGAGCACCGCGCCGATCAGGCTGCTCAGGCTGTCCTTCAGGGCAAACGTGCTGAGCAGGTACACCTGGACGTTGTGGCCGTTGGCCCAGGAAACCTGCAGGTCGCGGATGTCCCGCTGCTCATTCAGCGTCCGGTCCAGGAGGATCTGGAAAGGCGACCCTTTGGGCAGGATCTCCTGGAAATTTCTATCCAGGCAGTGCTCCGGAAGGTGGAACATCTTTTTGGCCATGTTGTTGGCGATCACGATCCGGCCGGCGGTGTCCACGACCAAAATGGCGTCGTCAATGGCCGCCAGCATGGTTTCGTTATAAAGATTTAAGGTGGAAATCTTTTGGGCGAAGCGGTTCACGGCGCTGGTTATTTCGCCCAGTTCGCCGGGCGCTTCCGGCAGGAGGCGGTTATAGTCATCCTCCAGCAGGCGCACCCCGTCCTTTATTTTCTGCACCTGGGCGACCAGCTGCCGGAAAAGCAGCACCGCCCCGGCAAGGCCAACGGCGATCACCAGCCCCACCAGCGTGTAAATGGTGTACTCCACTTCGCGCCGCTTGCTGTAAAAGCCAACTTCGGACAGGTATTCGGCCGACCGGATCACTCCCTCCACCTTGCCGTTCCGCACCAGGGGCTGATACATTTCGAAGATTCCTCCCTCCTGGTACCCGATGTTCTGGAGTAAAGTTCCTTTGCTTTGAATTGTTTCTTCGAAAGCCTTTTTCCGGCGCAAAGAAAAGTTTTCATCAAAACGCTGGGTGCCGTCAAAAAAGACATCCAGGTCCGCAACGTAGAGGCCGATATGCACGTTGGGATATTGCTCTTTTAAATCGTTAATTATTCCGTTGACGTACCCGGCCACAAGGGCAATTTTTTCGGAGCGGCTTTTGTCGCCGGCCTGCCGTTCCGCCAGGTATTGCGTTAAACTGATCGAAAGATTCTGGTCGAAGGCGTCGGCAGCCTGCTGCAGGCGGTCCTTCTGGTGTTCCAAAAGGGAAGTTTCGCTGCTTTTAATCGTGTGCAGCATGTACAGAGATAAAAGAATGGTGAAGACCAGAATCAGGCAAACCAGGCCCAGAATCCGGTTGCCGAAGTTTCCGGCCATACTGTGATACAGCTGTTTTAACTGGCGAAACATAAATGCCTCCGTGAAATAGTCCTCGGTCGTCGGACGTCGGACGTCTGAAATCAACTGCGACCTGCTGTTCCTATTTTAACACAACTGATCTTTCTTTTTAAGCGGAATTCCAGATTTCCGGGTGAAAATAAGCGGC
>JBFMEJ010000280.1:0-3025 GCA_040753275.1 Bacillota bacterium | reverse complement strand
GCCTTACCGGAAGGGCCGAAATGGTGGTCGGCAAGCAGGACACGGCCATCGCCCACGGCAGCGGCAATGTGGAAGTGCTGGCCACACCGGCCATGGTGGCCCTGATGGAAAAGGCGGCGCTGGCTTCTGTAGAGTCCTTTTTAGGCAGCGGTCAGACAACTGTCGGCACCGGCGTCAATGTCCGGCACCTTTCGGCCACTCCTGTGGGGATGAGGGTTCGGGCCGAAGCTGAACTGGCCGCCGTTGAGGGGAAGCGCCTTGTCTTTAAGGTGGCCGCTTACGATGAACGGGAGATGATCGGCACCGGCACCCACGAACGTTACATTGTCGAGAAAGGCCGTTTTTTAGCCCGGGTTGCCGGTAAATGAAAAGGCGTAAAAAATTTTCTAATCACCCGGAAGGGAATGATCCGGGAGGAGAAGAATATAAAAACTTAATTTTTTATTTTTAGGTATAAATTATTAACAATTGGAAAGGGGAGAGCGAACAGACAAGAAAGTAAAGGGAAAAGGTTTTGAAACGATGATTGAAAACAAGCAAAGAAGGGAGAGGGTAAAGAAAAAATGGCTTACGATGCAACCAAGTTAAAGGATTTCGAAATTGCCGAGCTGGCGGAAAAAAATATGCCCACCCCCGCCCAATGGGCGGAAAGACTGGGCCTGGAAAAGGACGAAGTGATCCCGTACGGCAGAATTTGCAAGCTCGACTTTATGAAGATTATCGAGCGCCTCAAAAACAGGCCGGACGGCAAGTACATCAACGTTACGGCCATCACCCCCACCCCGCTGGGCGAAGGAAAAACTACCACCACCATGGGCCTGGTGGAGGGGCTCGGCAAAAGAGGGATGAATGTGGGCGCGGCCATCCGCCAGCCTTCCGGCGGCCCCACCATGAACATTAAAGGTACGGCAGCCGGCGGCGGCAACGCCCTGGCCATTCCCATGACGGAATTTTCCCTGGGACTTACCGGGGACATCAACGACATCATGAACGCGCACAACCTGGCCATGGTCGCGCTGACCGCCCGGATGCAGCACGAACGGAACTACGACGACGCCGAACTGGCCAAGCGGAACCTGCGGCGCCTGGACATCGACCCCACCAACGTGGAAATGGGGTGGATCATCGACTTCTGCGCCCAGGCCCTGCGCAACATTATCATCGGCATCGGCGGCCGGATGGACGGCTACATGATGCAGTCCAAGTTCGGGATCGCGGTCAGCTCCGAGCTGATGGCCATTCTAGCCGTGGCCACGGACTTGAAAGACCTGCGGGAGCGGCTGGGCAAAATCATCGTCGCCTACGACAAGAAGGGCAAACCGGTTACCACCTCGGACCTGGAAGTGGCTGGGGCCATGTGCGCCTTCATGCGCAACACCATCAACCCGACCCTGCTCAGCACGGTGGAGTACCAGCCCGTCCTGGTGCACGCCGGTCCCTTCGCCAACATCGCCATCGGCCAGTCCTCCATCATTGCCGACCGCATCGGCCTGAAGATGTTCGACTACCACGTAACCGAGAGCGGCTTCGCCGCCGACATTGGCTTTGAGAAGTTCTGGAACGTAAAGTGCCGCTTCAGTGGACTCACGCCCAACGTTTCGGTAATTACCACCACCATCCGGGCCCTGAAGATGCACGGCGGCGGCCCCAAGGTGGTTCCCGGCCGGCCCTTGCCCGACGAGTATACGAAGGAAAACCTGGAACTCCTGGAGAAAGGCATCGCCAACCTGCAGCACCACATTGGCATCGTCCGGAAGGCGGGGATCAACCCGGTCGTCTGCATCAACGCCTTCTACACGGACACCAAGGAAGAAATCGCCATGGTCCGCCGCTACGCCGAGCAGGCCGGCGCCCGCTGCGCGCTCTCCGAGCACTGGCTTAAAGGCGGCGACGGCGCCTTAGAGCTGGCCGATGCGGTCATCGACGCCTGCAACGAGAAAGTTAACTTCAAGTTCCTGTATCCGCTGGAAATGCCGCTGCGGCAGCGGGTCGAAATAATTGCCAAAGAGGTGTACGGCGCCGACGGCGTTTCCTGGACGCCCGAAGCCGAGGCCAAGGCGAAGCGGTTTGAAAGCGACCCGGCTTACGCCGACTTTGCCACCATGATGGTGAAGACCCACCTGAGCCTTTCCCATAACCCCGACTGGAAAGGCGTGCCGAAGGGCTGGATCCTGCCGGTGCGGGACGTCCTGGTCTTCGCCGGGGCCAAGTTCCTCTGCCCGATGACCGGCACCATCAGCCTGATGCCCGGCACCAGTTCCGATCCGGCCTTCCGGAGAATCGACGTGGACGTCAATACCGGCAAGGTGCTGGGGCTTTTCTAGGGGTTGCTCTTGGGAATTCTCATTCCTGCGACAGACAAAAGGAAAAGGGGCTCTGGAAAGGAGCCCCTTTTGCCGTGTCCGGTCAGGGTTTCTGGACGTTTTTGAAAACCTCCCGCCAGGCCTCCGGTGCCACGTCCCAGTAGCTGGCCCCGCCGGTCAGACAGATCCGTCCCGGAAGGGCCTCCTTCCGCAGGATGTCCGGTCCTCCCCCGCGCAGGGCCTGGTAAAAGGCTAAAAAGTGGGCGGGGCTCAGGTTGGTTTCCACGTTTGTAGTAAAGATCCAGATTAAGCGCGGAATTTTCACCAGGATTTCCGGCTCCAGCAGCGCTTTGGCCAGCGCCCGGATTTCCACCTGGAGATCCAGGCGTTGTTCGGTATAGGTTCCCTCGAACACGTTCAGCAAAGTGGTTCGCCGGCCAAGCATGTTGATCGGGCCGACGATTTCGCTGGCCAAAAAAAGGGCCCTCTGATCAATGCAAAAATACGTCTGAATGGGGGTGTGGAAGCGTTTTTCCAGGTAGCCGGTCAGCCCCCGGCGGCCGCCGTGTTGATATAGTCCGGCAAGGGTGTCCGGGGGATTGTTGTCAACCCTGGTAATCACCGGAATGGCAATGATTCCGATTGGTTTTTGCCCCGGTTGGACGCTGACCAGGGAGACTGCCTTTAATTCGGAACGGTCCGTCCAGAGAATTACGGTGTTT
>JBFMEJ010000279.1:0-3032 GCA_040753275.1 Bacillota bacterium | reverse complement strand
ACCTTTTCGTTCAGCGATTTCATCGAGGTGCCCGGCGCCGAACCGGAGATGGATGTGCGGGTCGACGTCCGGGTGGAAAGCGCCGACGTGGAGCAGATCCGGCCGGACCGCCTGCGGGCGGACGTGGTGCTCATGCTCACCGCCAACGTTTTCCAAACCAGGCAGGTGAACGTGGTGACGGAAGTGATGGGCGCCCAGGCCACCATGGCGAGGTTGAAAATCGACCACGTCATCGGCGAAGGTACCACCCAGGTAGTCTTGCGGGATACCTTTGAAACCCCCGAACCTAAGCCGGACGTAGATAAGATTTTAAATACTACGGTTGAAAAGGTGGAAGTAACCGAAACCAAGATCCTGAAAAATAAGGTCATCGTCCGGGGGGACGTGATCGTTCAGGTAGTTTACGTAGCGGCCCTGCCGGATCAGCCCGTGCACGCCGTCCACCGGAAGATCCCCTTCCGGACCTTCGTCGAAATTCCGGGAGCCGAGGAAGGCATGGAGGTGGACGTCCGGGCGACTGTCGAGTTCGTTGCCGCCGAGAAAGAAGGGTGCAATATCACCCTCGAACTGGTCCTGAAAGTTACCGCCCGGGTTTTTGAGACCCTGCAGAAAGACGTCGCCGTGGAAGTGACCGTCCCGACACCGGCGCCCACGCCGCCGGTGTGCGCGCCGGGAGAAGTGATTCGCTATCCGATTCAGCCCGGGGACACCTTCTTTAAACTGGCCCAACGGTACGGGACTACGGTGGAAGCCATTATGCAGGCCAATCCCGGGGTGAGCCCCGAGAACTTGCAAGTGGGGCAGGTCATCAACATCCCCTGTCTGCCCGCCAAAGGTTAAAGATGTTGAAAAATCAATCAGTTAAAGGAGGTTTTCGTTTTATGCCCATTCAATACGAGTACATGGAACCTGAAATGGTATTGTGCATGAAGCTGAAAGTACCCGTAGTACTGGCCGAAGAAGAGGCGCAGGTGGTGGTGGACACCACTACTCATTTGCCGGAGCTGGCGAAGAAGGTAGACCACATCGACGGGAAAGTGCAGGATCTGGAGGCGGAACCGGTCTTTATCCACGAACATATCGGGCGCTGGCAGGTGGTTATTCCGAAAGAGTGGAACCATCACTTCAAGCACATCACCGGCGCGGTTTCGGTAGTGAAAAAAGTGCTGGTCCAGGGTGTTCTGCACAAACAAATTTACTATGTCAATAAGGAAGACGATGTTAAACATTTCCAGGAAGAGGTTCCTTTCTCCAAAGTCGTTGAGCTTAAAACACCCCAGCCGGTGCTCGACGAGGACAATGTGGTTGTCCAGTTCCCGAAACCGAAGTTTGACATCACCTGGGAGCTGATCCGGGGGAGCCGCCTGCAGCAGACGGGCGTAATCATCGTCCGGTTAAAGATTGTGGAGGAGCGCCAGATTTACGTCCAGCTTTGCCCATCGCCGGAAGTTTGCCCGCCCGGCAATTTGCTGGAAGATCCGGGCTTAGAGCAATGGGTGGGCAACATCCCCGTCTTCTGGGGCGCAACGGCCAACGTGGGGCCGACCAGCGTCGCTCACGGCGGCGGCCAGGGCGCCGAACTGGGAATTACCAACCCGACCCAGGAAGCCGCCATCTTCCAAACAGTGCGCAACACCCAGGCCATTGCCCCGGGGCGGGTTTACAAGTTAACTTTCTGGGCTCGGGAGAACGTAACGGCGGCGCCCGTGAGCAACTTCACCCTGACCGCCGAGGTGCGCTTCTTTAACCGGACGGGGCAGCAACTGGACGGCGTCAGCCAGAGCTGGAACAGCACCGCCATCCCGGACAACAGCTACCAGCAGTTCAGCGTAAACACGCCCGCGGCACCGGCCGGAACGGCTTCCGCCCTGGTGAGGCTGACCTTCTCGCCCGGGACCAATAACACCAACACGGTAAAAATAGACGACGTAACTTTTGAATGTACCGGCGGGTTTTAAGTAAAGAGAAAATGATGTTGAAATTTACTGTGGGGTTGGCTGTGGAAAACAGCTTTTCTTTTTAAGGAAGGAGTATTTGTTTTGTTTGGCTTGCATAAAATTATTCAGCAGCTGCAGCAGTCAGAAGACGACCTCCGGAAAATCGTTCTCTGCGTGGAACGCGGCGGCGGGGCGGTGGGGATTGTCATGAATGTCCTGCAGGAAGTGGTGGAAGTGCGCTTTGGACCGGAGGCCCGGTCTTTACTGGCGGAGGGCCGGCTGGGGACCGTGCTTGCCGAAGCCCACAACCAGGCCCTGCGCGAAACCCGCCGCCAGCTGAAGGAAGAAATCTCCAGGCTGACCGGGATTACGAACCTGCCCGACCTTCCGGGCATTTTTTGAGGTGGTGAGAATGGCGGAGCAAATTCCGCAGAGCGGTTTGGAAAATACCCTGTTTTCCCTGCTGGAAAAAGGAGGCGGACCGGAGATGAACCAGGCAAACCTGCTCATCCTGATGAGCCTGGTGAACCTCATGGGCATCATCAATCTCCTGGGGCAAAGGACCGGCGGCCGGGGAAACCAGGAGGAGAAATCGAACAGGAAGTAATTTCGGCTATCCGGTTTGGTTGTCAAAACGCCGGACGCCCGGGTTTTACCCCCTTTCGGCGTCCGGCGGCGCGATAACCATTTTTTATAGCTGATCGGTTTTGGGTTTTTCTTCCCGGGCCGGTTTGGTCGTGAAACCGGGCGAAGAAGAAGTATTTTGATGATCAGGAGTGTTTGGGGAGTCCGGCGTAAAAAAAGCCTCTGCCACCGCGGTATGAAAACCTTCCATTCCGGAGCGAAGCGTCTGGACAGCGCTTTGGGTGGCTTCGATCAGCGCGGCGATCTGCCCCAGCCTTTTCTCGCTTTCCGGGATGAGCGAAAACAAAAGAAGCACCGGGACGACAAAAGGATTAAAGTTCTTGGGCAACGTGAAATTCCCTCCTTTCCGGTGAAGATTGATGTTTACCATATTTTATGGCCGGCAGGGAAATATTGTTACCGGTTTCCCCAGGTTGAAAAATATTCTGACATAGCTGTGTGCCAGCCCTC
>JBFMEJ010000278.1:0-3040 GCA_040753275.1 Bacillota bacterium | reverse complement strand
GGCCAGGTAAGCCTTCGGATTGGCGGTCAGCCTGGCCCCCGACCACAACCGCTTTAAATGCTCGAAAGAAACCTGGCCCTTCAAAAAGCGCCGGATAATCCAGCTCGTGGTTTGCCAGACGTGGTGCGGCCGGAGGTAGGCGGATTTATACAGGCCGGCAAACTCCTTATAAAATTCGGCCAGGGAGAGCCTGGTGGGCAACACGGCATGCAGCAAATCAAAGAACTCGTAGTTCAGGGAGGTAATGCGCTCGCGGACGTGCTCAAACAGCTCCGTTCCCGGCAGCGGGGTTAAAACGCTGAAGTACGGCTGGGCTATTTTCAACCTTTTGATGTAGCTTTTCAGTTTTTCAAACTCTCTTTTGGTGAATTCCGGATCGACAATAAAGGAGGCATAGACGCCGATGTTCAGGGAACGGAGGAACTTGAAAGCCTTTTCGTTGTTCTCCACGGTGTTTTGCTTGTTGACTTGCTCCAGGCCTTCCTGATCAATTTTCTCAAAACCGATAAACACCTGGTCCAGGCCGACCTCCCGCCATTCCCGGACCACGTCCGGGTAGTTCACGATGGCATCGCTGCGCGCCTGGAAAATATACCGACGGAAAGGCAGGCGCCGGCGCTTGATTAAACCGGCGATCTCGCTGGCGCGCTTGATGTTGGCCAAAAAATTATCGTCGGTAAACAGGACGTCGCCTTCGGGAAGGCGGGCCAGTTCCTCCACGACCCGCTCGGCGGACTGGGAACGGAACTTTTTGCGGTGGAAGCGCCAGATGCTGCAAAAATTACACCGGTAAGGGCACCCCCGAGAGGTCTCAACAGTGATCACCGGCCGGCGAAAACCGAGATAATAGCGCCCCCTTAAATTCTCCGGCCGGGAGCGGTCCGGGAAGGGAATATTGTCCAGCACAGGAATCAGCTCGCGGGGACCGGTAAAAAACTGGCCGCCGGGGTGGTTTAAAACCAGACCGGCCACTTTGGTCAGCTCCCCGGCGCCTTCCAGGGCGGCAATCAGTTCGGGGGTGGTGGTTTCTCCTTCCCCAATGACAATCGCATCGATGGCCGGGTCGGAAAAATCAGCGTAGTTCAGTGAAGCGTGGTGGCCGCCGACAAAAATAAATACCTCTTTCAAAATCTCCTTGAGGGTCCGTGCAATCTGGATGACCGCATACGTATCGACCGTAAAAGAACAGCTGATCCCTACCGCCTTGGGCGCAAACTCCTGAATTTGGGCCACCGGCATTGAGGCGCCCAGCAAATCGAGCAGCTTCACCTGGTGCCCCGTTAAAGAGGCCGCCACAATCTCCAAACCTAAAGGCTCCGTACAGATGACATTCTTAAAACCCAGAGCATCTCTCGGCCGCGGCTGAACCAGCAGGACGCGCATAGCAGGTCACCCCTTTTTAATTTTGGTTGGAAATTTATTTAAAAAATACTTGCAATCCGGGGAAAATACGGTTTTATTATGACATCTTCCCGGCGGATTAATACATAAAAAGTCCCCAAAGACCTTTTTTCTTCTCGCGCGCTTCCCGCTGAAAGCCCGTAAAAAGTTCGGCGTATTTGACGTTGGGCGGCACGGTGAGCACCTGGGCGTACCCGTTCAACAGGAGTTCGGCGTTAAACATCTTCGCCCGTACTTCCTCCGCGCCGTCGTCCTTCGGCCGGGAAAGCCAGACGTAAGCCAGGAGCCGGTCGTATTTATCGCGCTCCCCAACATCCAGCTCCAGGTAAACCGTTTTTTTCTCCAGGCGCTTTTTGGTGTAGGCCGCCGCTTCCTTTCCGTATGGCTCCACTTCCCGCGTACTCTCCGGGGTATCCACCCCGATCAGGCGGACTTTTTCCTCCCGCCCGTCTTTAAGCCGCACCCAAACCGTATCGCCGTCGATCACTTTGGTTACAGAGGCAGGAACATATTTTTCGGGGGTAGCCTGGTCCGGGGTTTGTTTGCCGGCGCCTGTACAACCGCCGAAAATGACTAAAGAGGCAAGCAGAAAAAGGGTCAGGAGCAAAAAGGGCAGGAGCTTTTGCCGTCTATTCATGGACATTCACGGACCGTTCCTGAACAAATCAACAGACCCGGTTTAAAGGATTTGCTACTTAAGAACAGGATACCAAACCAGCCTGATTTGTCAAGGTTCCGGGGAAATCTTGCCGGGAAAATTTTTGCACCAAAAAACAATTAGCCGCGCTGCGCCCAGGAAATTACTTTGTACACCGCGGCAACGACGTCGGCCGCGTCCCGGTCGCTCATGGCCGGGAAGAGCGGCAGGGTGATGATCCGTTCGTACAGTTCCTCGGCGTTCGGGCAGTAAAAACCCTGCAGGCTGCAGCTGTCCGGGTCCCCCAGCCAGCGGTAAAAGGGGTGGCGGTAGACCGGCAGGTAATGAACGTGGACGCCGATGTTTTCCGCCCGCAGGGCTTCAAAAATTTCCCGGCGGCTTTTGCGGAGCCTGTCCAGACGCAGAGCGAGGACGTAAAGGTGCCAGGCGGAATCGGCGTAAGGCGCCTGGTAGGGAATCTCCACTTCTGGAAGGGCGGCAAAAGCTTCGTTATACGCGGCGGCGATCCGCCGGCGGCGCGCCAGAAAGCGGTCCAGCTTTTTCAACTGGCTCAAGCCCAGGGCTGCCTGGATGTCCGTCAGGCGGTAGTTGTACCCCAGATCCTGCACCTCGTAGTACCACGGCCCCTGGTCCTCCACCAGCATTTCGCGCTCCCGGACGATCCCGTGGTTGCGGAAAAGCAAAAGCCACTGGTAGAGCTCTTCGTCGTTGGTGGTCACCATGCCGCCCTCGCCGGTGGTGATGTGCTTGACCGGGTGAAAACTGAAAACGGTCAGGTCGCTCAAGCCCCCGATGGGGTGCCCTTTGTACGCCGCGCCCAGGGCGTGGGCGGCGTCTTCGATAACCACGAGATTATGGCGGCGGGCAATCTCGCGGATGGGGTCCAGGTCACAGGGCTGGCCGGTGAAATGCACCGGAACGATCGCTTTCGTTTGGGGAGTGATTTTTTTCTCTATCTCCTTCGGAGAAATGTTGTAAGTC
>JBFMEJ010000277.1:0-3060 GCA_040753275.1 Bacillota bacterium | reverse complement strand
AAAAAATTGCCTTTGCTTTAGGAATGGATAAAGAAGAAGTATACTCTAAGCTCACCCGAAAAGTGGGCTTTGTTTGGCTAAAGAGGAGGATTGATTTTGAATCTGCCCGCAGGCTGAAAGCGTTGAAGTTAAACGGTGTCGGTCTGGTGGAGGAAAGCAAGCGTTTCTACCGGCAGGAAGGGCTTGCTGCCCATGTACTCGGGTTTGCCGGGGATGATAACCAGGGTTTGATCGGTGTTGAGAGCGTTTATGATCAGGAACTCAGGGGAATACCCGGCAGGATAGTGGTGGAGAAGGATGCTGTGGGCAGGAATATACCGGGGGCTTTACATAAATTCATTCCGCCTGTTCCAGGGCATAATTTGATCCTGACTATTGACCGGACGATCCAGTTTTTTGTAGAAAGAGAATTGGATAAGATAGTTGATACCTATCACCCCAAAAATGCTGTAATTATTGTTATGAATCCGAAAACCGGGGAGATTCTGGCCATGGGTAACCGGCCTGCGTTTAACCCGGGTGATACTCCCTGGAATAAATATCCCCGTTCGGTATGGGACCAGAATCCAGCCATCTGGTATAATTACGAACCCGGTTCTACTTTTAAGATTATTACTGCAGCGGCGGCTTTGGAGGAGGGTGCCGTCAAACCGGGCGACCGCTTCTACGACCCGGGCTATATAAAAGTGGCTGACCGCACGATCCGTTGCTGGTATGACGGTGGTCATGGCGCTCAATCTTTTGAAGAAGTGGTGCAGAATTCCTGCAACCCGGGATTTGTTTCAGTTGGTTTAAGTCTCGGTAAGAAGCGTTTTTATAAGTACATCCGGGCTTTTGGTTTTGGCGAAAAGACGGATATTCCTCTGCCCGGCGAGGAGGTCGGCATTGTTATCCCGGAAAATGAAGCCACTGACCTGAACGTTGCTACCATGGCTATCGGCCAGTCTATTGCGGTAACTCCAATTCAGTTGCTGACGGCTGCTTCGGCAGTGGCCAATGGGGGGGTTTTACTTAAACCGGCGCTGGTTAAGGCTATACAAGACCAAAACGGCAAAGTTATTAAGGAATTTCGGCCGGAGCCGGTCCGCCAGGTTATATCCGGCAGTACAGCCCGGGTGATGATGAACTTGCTGACTAACGTGGTGGTCAAGGGAACGGGTAAGAATGCCTTTGTGGACGGCTACGGCGCTGCCGGCAAGACCGGTACCGCTCAGGTGGTTGGTCCGGGAGGATATGTTGAGGGGAGATATGTATCATCTTTTGTTGGCTTCTCTCCGGCTGATGACCCTCAACTGGCAATTTTAGTAATGGTGGCCGAGCCAAAAGGCGGTATTTATTTCGGCAGCCAGGTGGCGGCTCCCTCCTTTAAGGCTATTGCCCAGGACGCCCTTCGCTACATGATGGTGCCGGAGCGGGCCGGACTGGAAAAACCCAAGACGCCCTTCGTATTTGAGGAGCCTGTGCTGAAAGTGACTGTGCCTGATGTGGTAAACTTTCCCTTAGAAGATGCCCAAAAACTTTTGCGCCAGGAGGGCTTTAAGGTGCAGACTAGGGGACAGGGCACTCTGGTTTCCAGTCAGGTTCCCAAGGGTGGGGCGGTGGTGCCGAGCGGCACCTCTGTGGTTTTGGAACTGCGACCGCAAGGGGGAGATAATACCGTGGCTGTTCCGGATTTGCGCGGCCTGACCATTAAAGAGGCCGGTATGCTTCTGGAGAAACTGGGCCTCCAATTGGACCCGGTGGGTACCGGCCTGGCGACCGGCCAGCAGGTTGCACCGGGGAAAAGAGTGGCTAAAGGCTCTACTGTTACTGTCGAATTTAAACCCCCGGAGGAGAGGAGATAGGGTTGTGGTATAATTTAGCATGTAAGGGAAACAATAGATTAAAAATGTTAAGGGTGGTTTTTTCTTTGCTTTTTGGGGAATTGATCGAGCCGGTTGAGGTTCGTGCCCAGGGAGGCGATCTTGATACTCCGATTGGAGGAATGACTTACGATTCGCGGTCGGTGGAGCCGGGTTTTTTATTTGTAGCCGTTAAAGGGTTTCAGACGGATGGCCATCTTTACATAGAGCAGGCGGTAGCAGGTGGGGCTGTGGCAGTGGTGGTCCAGGAAAAATTGGTGTTGCCTGCCGGCATAGCCTGGGTACTGGTGCCGGATACCAGGCTGGCCCTGGCCCAACTGTCGGCCCGGTTTTATGGAAACCCGTCGGCCAGGCTGAAACTGGTGGGAGTAACCGGTACCAACGGTAAGACTACCACTACCCACCTTATTGCGGCTGTTTGCCGGGCTGCCGGTTTGAAAACAGGGCTGATCGGCACTGTTCACAACCGTATCGGAGAAAGAATATTACCGGTTCAACATACTACTCCGGAATCCCTTGAGTTGCAGAAGCTGTTGGCGGAAATGGCAGAGGAAGGAGTAGACATTGCCGTGATGGAAGTATCTTCGCACGCTTTGGAGCTTAAACGGGTGGTTGGATGTGAATATGATGTAGCGGTGTTTACCAATATTACCCAGGATCACCTGGACTTTCATGCCGATATGGAGTCCTATCTGGCGGCTAAATTGAAGCTTTTTGCCGGCCTTGCCTATCCGGGCAGAAAAACCGGACCGAAATATGCTGTGGTTAATGCCGATGATCCGGCAGCTAAAACGGTGATTTCTGCTGCCGGCAGGCAGGTTTACACCTACGGGGTGAATCGCCCGGCTGATGTGCGGGCTAAAAACGTCCGGATCACTGCCGGGGGGGCTTCGTTTGATGTTGACGGCCGGTGGGGAAGCTATCATCTGGCATTAAAGCTGACCGGTCTTTTTAATGTTTATAATGCTCTGGCTGCCTTTACCGCAGGGGTTGCAGCCGGAATCCCGCCGGCGGTAGTTAAAGAAGCTTTGGAGAAAGTGGATGGTGTGCCGGGCCGCTTTGAACTGGTGAATGCCGGCCAGGACTTTGCGGTAGTTGTTGATTATGCTCATACCCCGGACGGTCTGGAAAATGTTTTAAAGACAGCCCGGCGGATTACTGGAGACCGCCTGATTACGGTTTTTGGCTGCGGCGGCGA
>JBFMEJ010000276.1:0-3070 GCA_040753275.1 Bacillota bacterium | reverse complement strand
AGTTTTCGCGCGGTGCCCCGGGGATCTTTGACCAGCACGGGGATGGCGTAAAGGGAATCCACGCTGACGCTGGTCACCAGCTCTTTGCCGTTGCGGTCGTAGATGTTGCCGCGCCTGGCTTCTACGGGGATGTCGCGCGTGCGGACTTCCAGGGCTCTTTCCCGGAGCTCTTCGCCCCAGACGAATTGAATCCAGGCCACCCGGCCGGTTAAGGCGATTAAAATCAGGCCGGAAGCAATCAGCAGGAAGGCTAACCGCTTGCGGATAAGGGTGAGCATCGGCGGCAATCCAAGGACCTCCCAATTCGGTCGTCGGTCGCCGGACGTCGGATGACCGGCGTTGATCGTACTTTAGGGAGATCCCCCGTCAGAATTTGCCTTCCCCGGGCAAGACCACCCGTGGGCCGGCCTTAGTTCAGGCGAAGCGGCAAACGTGTCACGGCGCCCTTGTATCCAGCAAAAGGCGGCGTAATCAACGGATGCCGGGAGTGCCTCTGAACAAACCCGGTCCGCGGCTAAAGCTGACGTCTAACCCCTGCTGGCCGACGACTGACGACTGACGACTGTTCTCAGCCTTGCCCCGGATCACCCCGTCCTGCCACCAGACGCGCAAACGCCCGGATGATCCAGTTGCCTTTTTCCTGGGCCACCGCTGCCGGTGCCTGTCCGGAACCTTCCCCGGAGCCGTCTTCCGGGGGAGCCTGATCCGGGTTGGGAACCGGCGGACCGGTCTTGACCAGAATCATCCGGCTGGTGTCCGGCTTGACCATCCCCAGCTTCGTCGTGGCCACTTTTTCCACCCTCTCCAGGGAAGCCAGCCGGGCAAGGTCTTCCGTCATCGCCTGGGTTTGAATGTTTAAGTCATTAATTTCTTTTTTCATCTTGTTCAGCTGGTACCCGGCGATGAGCACCTGCGCGTAAAAGTAAACAACCAGAATCGCGGCGCAAAAGACAAGCAGAACCAGGCCGGTCAGCATCAGCCGCTCCCGCCGGGGGAGGCAGTAAACCCTGGTTCTTTTGCGCGTCTGAAGGCTTTTTCTGGGCAGGCTGGAATAATAAGGTTGTTCCTGGGCTACTACCAATGTTATTCACCTTCCCCTTTCTTTAGAACCGGCCATGAACCGGACAAACCTTCAACCTGCTTTTTCGGCAGCCCGCAGCCGCGCGCTGCGCGCCCGCGGATTGCGTTCGATCTCCTCCGGCGAAGGGAGCAGGGGGCGTCGGGTGAGCACCTTCAGGACGCCCGGCCGGCCGCAAACGCAGACGGGTATACCGGGCGGACACTTGCACCCCGCCGCCAGCTCACGGAAGGTTTCCTTGGCAATCCGGTCTTCCAGGGAATGAAAGGAAATTACACAGATCCGCCCGCCCGGCTTCAAAAACGAAACCGCCTCTTTCCAGGCTTTAGCCAAAAGATCCAGTTCCCGGTTCACGGCGATGCGCAGGGCCTGAAAAGTGCGTTTCGCAGGGTGCGGGCCGCTGCGGCGGGCGGGGGCCGGAATGGCCTTTTTAATGATTTCCGCCAGCCGGCCGGTGGTTTCAATGGGGCGGCGCTCCCTTTCGGCTGCGATGGCGGAGGCGATGCGCTTCGCCCAGCGCTCTTCGCCGTAGCGCCGGAAAAGATCCGCCAGTTCGGCGGCGGACAGTTGATTGACCAGGTCTTTGGCGCTTACCGGGTCGGCCGGGTCCATCCGCATGTCCAGCGGGCCGTCCGCCAGATAACTGAAACCCCGCCCGGGGTCGTCAAGCTGAAAGGAACTGACCCCCAGGTCGTAAAGCAGGCCGTCCACTTTCCGGATCCACAGTTTATCAAGGATCAGGGGCAAATTAACGAAATTTTCATTAAAAAGCTTTGCCCGCTCGCCGTATTCGGCCAGCTGAGTTTGGGCCTGCCTGATGGCCAGGGGGTCCCTGTCCAGACCGATCAGGAGGCCGTCCGGCGCCGTCAGCCTGAGGATTTCCCGGGCGTGCCCGCCGCCGCCCACGGTGCAATCCACGTAAACGCCGCCGGGCTTTAAATTGAGCGCGGACAACACTTCGGGCAGCATCACCGGCTGGTGAAAAGGACTCTGCTCTTGCTTCTGCCAAGGCACCACCGTTTTTTCAGCACCCTTCGCTAAAGGCCCAGATCGAAGTCCACGATTTTTTCGGCGATTTGCTCTGCCTGCGCCGCCGCTTCCTGGTTATATTTTTCCCACTGCTCCAGCGCCCAAATCTCCACCCGGCTGGAAACGCCGATGATGACCGCCTCTTTTTCCAGGGCGGCGTGCCGGCGCAGGTTGGCGGGGATGAGGATTCTGCCCTGCCTGTCCACCTCACACTCGCAGGCGCCGGCAAAAAAGAAACGGACAAAGGCCCGGACGTCAGACCGGGTAAAAGGCAGAGCCCGCATTTTTTTCTCCAGACTCGCCCATTCCTGGGGTGGGTAGGCGAACAAACAGCCGTCCAGGCCTTTGGTCAAAACGAATTTTTCTCCTAAACCTTCCCGGAAGCGGGCAGGGATGAAAAGCCGGCCTTTGCCGTCGAGCGCGTGTTGATATTCACCCATAAACATGCTTTTTCATCCCCCCCACTATTCACCACTTTACACCACTTTCATTTCTTTGTAAACTAAAAAAATCCTCTTTGGAGGATAAAATTTTTCCGGAAAAATTTTCGCCCGCGTTTTAAGCGCCGGAGGACAGGGGGTGTTCGACGGCATTTTTCTGTTAATAATGTTTTTGACTTTTCATTGTTCTTGTGTTACCATAGAGAAGTCCATAGGTTAGGTAGTACATTTTCCCTCTCTCAATTTCGTTGATTGGGGATAATAATTCCTAACATCGATGGATAAAAAAATTGGGGGAGGTGTTAAAATGTACCAGGACCGTAATCTGACCTGTCGTGATTGCGGAGCGGAGTTTACCTTCACCGCATCGGAACAGGAATTTTATGCGGGAAAAGGTTTTCTCAACGACCCGGGCCGTTGCCCGCAATGCCGTGCCGCCCGCAAGAACCAAAACAGAAGAGATAACCGCAGCGGTTATAGCCGGGAACGCGTGATGTATCCGGCAATTTGCTCCCGATGCGGC
>JBFMEJ010000275.1:0-3075 GCA_040753275.1 Bacillota bacterium | reverse complement strand
AAGTTTCTCCAGCTCCTCGAAGGAACTTTCCGGTTTGCAGAATTTGACCAGTTCCACCTTATTAAACTGATGTTGCCTGATTAATCCTCTGGTATCCCTGCCGGCGGCTCCGGCCTCCGCCCGGAAGCAGGCACTGTACGCGCAGTGGTAAATGGGGAGCCTTTCGCCGTCTAGAATTTCCCCCTTATATAGATTTGTCACCGGCACTTCCGCCGTGGGGATTAGATAATAATCTGTGCCTTCCACCTTAAACATATCTTCGGCAAATTTCGGCAGTTGTCCGGTGCCCGTCATGCTGTCGGAGTTGACCATGAACGGGGGAAATATTTCTACATAACCGTGCTTCCTGGTGTGCAGGTCCAGCATAAAATTGATCAGCGCCCTTTCCAGCAGCGCACCCAGCCCTTTCGAAAAAGTGAAGCGGGTGCCGCTCACTTTGGCCCCTCTTTCAAAATCAAGAATGTCCAGCGCTTCCCCGATGTCCCAGTGGGCCTTGGCTGGAAAATCAAATTTTTTCGGCTTTCCCCACTGGCGGAGGACCACGTTCTCTTCCGCATTTTTTCCCGCCGGTACGCTTTCGTGCGGAAGATTCGGGATGCGCAGCAAAAAGTTCCGGATTTTTTCCTCAACTTGCCTGACCTGTTCATCCAGTTCCTTGATTTTTGCCGCCACGTCCCGCATTTCCAGGATCATTTTTCCGGCGTCCCGCCCGGCCGCCTTCAGCCTGGCGATTTCTTCCGAAACGACGTTTCTTTTGTTCTTTAACTGTTCGACGGCCACCAGCAGTTCCCGGCGCCTTTGGTCAAGCTCCAGGAATTCCGCCAGGTCAATTTCGAGCCCTCTTTTTTCCAGAGCTTCCCGGACCAGCTCTGGGTTGCTGCGCACAAATTTTCCGTCCAGCATTTTATTACCCCCGCAAAAGAATCCCTTTACCCTTTATTATTACCAGATTTATGAAATATGTACAATCCCGTTTTAGATGCTGATCATCCTGACGTCCAGCACGCCGTCGATCTTTTTAATCTCTTCCAGTGTTTCTTGCGGTACGGGGGCATCCACGGAAAGCATCATCACCGCACGGCCGCCTCTGTCCTTCCGGCCCACCTGCATAAAGGCGATGTTGATATTGTGTTCGCCGATTAAAACGCCCACCGGGCCGATGATCCTTGGTTTATCGATATGTGGAATGTAGAGCAAATGACCTTCCGGCTGAACGTCGATGCGGTAACCATCAATCAGCACAATACGCGGGTCTGCCTTTCCGAACAACGTGCCGGCGACCGTTTTTTCTTCCTGGTCGCTGATCACCCGGACACTGATCAGACTGGCGTAGCCTTCTGCTCCCCCGTCGATTGATTGCATAACCTGGATACCCCGGTTCCGGGCCAGCAAGGGGGCGTTCACAAAACTAACCGCCTCCTGGAGAACGGGATCCAGCAGCCCTTTTAAAAAGACCGTGGTCAGCGGTGTTACCTCTTGTTTAAATACTTCCCCGCTATAAATAATTTCTACTTTTTTGATTCGCCCGCGCACCAGCTGGGCCGCAAACCTGCCCAGCCTTTCGGCCAGGCCCAGGTAAGGGCCGATTAAAGCGTAGGCGTGAGCGCTGATGTGCGGGATATTCACTGCGTTCCGGACCATTTTTCCCCGCAGGGCGGCCGCAATTTCCTCCGCCACATCGTGGGCGACGCTGATCTGGGCTTCGATGGTTGAAGCGCCCAGGTGCGGTGTAACGATAAAATTAGGCAGCCGCAGCAAAGGGGTATCCAGCGCCGGTTCCTTTTCCAGCACGTCCAGGGCTGCCCCCGCCACTTTACCGGCCAGCATTGCCCGGTACAGCGCCTCTTCGTCAATGATGCCTCCGCGCGCGCAATTAATGATGCGCACCCCTTCCTTCATCAGGGAGATGGTTTGATCGTTGATTAAATGATAGGTGTCTTTTGTTTTCGGCACGTGGATGGTAATAAAGTCCGCCTGCCGGAACAGCTCTTCCAGGGGCAGGAGCTTGATCCCCAGGCTTTCCGCCCTCTCTTCGGTGATGTAAGGATCGTAGGCAACCACCCGCATTTCCATGGCCTGCGCCCGCCTCGCCACCGCCGAACCAATGCGTCCCAGGCCGATAATGCCCAATACCTTGCCGCGCAATTCTACGCCGACGAATGACTTCTTGTCCCAGATCCCTGCTTTTGTTTTGGCCACCGCCTGAGGAATGTTCCTGGCTAGCGCCAGCATCATGGCGATGGTGTGTTCGGTGGCGGCAATCGTATTCCCGTCTGGTGCATTAACCACCAGGATTCCTTTATTCGTGGCCGCTTCCAGGTCAATGTTATCCACGCCTACCCCGGCCCGGCCTACTATTTTCAATTTCTTTGCCGCTTCGATCACCCGTGCCGTAACCTTCGTGGCGCTGCGGACGATAAGCGCATCGTATTCCCCGATTACCGAAACCAGCTCATCTTCGTTCATTTTTTCCCCTTTGATTACTTCCAGATCATCCTGATTAAGCAGCGGTGCCAGCCCTTCTTCCGCTACATTATCCATCGCCAGTATTTTCATGACCATGCCTCCCTGACTTCAGGACTTTTCTAAAAATATTTCCTGCGCCCGGCGCACCCCTGCGCCCAGCTCCACGGAATAACCGGCTTTGGCCAGGGCCATCTCCAGCGCTCCGATGGCAATCAGCACGTCCATTTTTCCGGCAAATCCCATGTGGGCAATACGGAAAATTTTTCCCTTGAGGATCCCCTGCCCGCCGGCGAATGTAACGCCGTATTCGTTTCTTAAAATTTTACGTAAATCGTCCGCCCCGATTTTTTCCGGCGCATAAACCGCCGTTACTGTAGGTGAAGCGCAACGGTCTTCGGCCAGCAGGTCAAGTTTTAAAGCTCTTACCGCCGCCCTCGTTGCCCGGGCTAAAAGAATGTGGCGGGCATAAACATTTTCCAGTCCTTCGCTCAACATCATTTCCAAGGCGGCGTCCAGCCCCATGAACAGGGTGACGTTCGGCGTATAGGCCGTATTCCATTTGGCGAACGACTTGCGCGCCGCCGGCAGGCTGAAATAAAAGCGGGGGGA
>JBFMEJ010000274.1:0-3077 GCA_040753275.1 Bacillota bacterium | reverse complement strand
ACCAGATCCACCCCCAGGTATTCCAGCATGGTTTTCACGCAGAGCCAGATATGGCCCATATGCGGAAAGGTTACTTTCACCCTGGACGGCCTCCCTCCTGCTTTTGCCTCACCATATCCAAAAATGCCTCCAGGCGGGTAAGCACCCCGGCCTCCCCGGAATGTTCGTCCAGAACCAGGTTTAAAAACGGCATGTCCCCGTGGCTCGCGGCGCGCCTGGCAATCAGTTCCCCCGTCATGGAATCGGGACCGCAGCCGAAAGAAGTTACCTGCAGCAGCCCCTGCACCCGCCCGCTGCGCAAAAAGTAAAAGGCTGCGCCGGTCATCCGCTGGTTTAAGGTCCAGAAGAGACGTTTCGGCAAGTCGGCGGCTTCCCGGCGGGCTACGGTTTCCGGCACCTGCTCGGCGGTAGCTGCTTTTACCCCCGCCTGACGTAATTTTTTTAAAAGGTTCATACTAATATAGGGGTCATAGATATTGTACGGGTGTCCGATAACCGCCACCACGGGTTTCTCTCCTTCCGGCCGGGGAGCCTTGCCTGACCCCGCCGCCGGGCCGTCCTCAGGAATGGTCCGGGCTGCGTTGGCCGACTGCGGGCAACGGGGGCCGGACCCGTTGAGCAAGTTGATTGCTTCCTCTGGCAAAAATCCTTCTCCCAAAAGCTTCCAATACTTTCCCAGGGCGGCCAAACCGCGCCGGTAGGCCAAAAAAATGCGGGCTTCGCCGGCTGATAAAATTTTGCCCGCCGCCCGAAAAGCGGCATACAATTCATTTTGGCGGCGGTAGAGGTTTACGTTTACGTCAATGATGGGGGGCAAATCCGGAACGGCCTGCCGCACCATGTCGGGAAAGCCCAAAAATTTGGGGCAAATGTATTCCCGGGAAGCGACGCTCACCAGGCGGGGCAGAAAAAGGTAATCCACTTTTCCGGCCAGTTCCGCCACGTGGCCCAAAGCCAGTTTGACCGGCAAACAGGCATCTTCAACGGCCAGTTCCACCCCCCTGTTTAACACGGATTTTGTGGATGGCCCGGACACAGCCACTTTTGCTCCCAGCGCCCGAAAAAAGGCCTGCCACAGGGGAAAATAATAGTAATAAAGGAGCGCCCTTGGTATACCCACTTTCCTGCCCATTAAATACGTCCCCTTAGCCTTGAAAAGACCTCACCAACTTAGTATGGACAATTCCTGCGGCTGATAAACTTGGGACGGCTCTTGAACAGCCTGGCGGCGATCAGAAAATGAACCCGGCTGGAAGGAAAAGTCCGGAAAACATAGAAATGAAACAGTGACCTGGAAATCAGGAATCAGGTAGTAAGAAACAGGAAAGGGGTTTGAGTTGCCTGATGGGAAACTTTGCTGGAAAAGTAGCAATTGTTACGGCGGCGGCCGGCGCCGGGATCGGACAGGCCGTGGCAAGAAATTTCGCCCGGGAGGGAGCCCATGTAGTCGTGAGCGACGCGCACGCCCGCAGGCCCTATCAGGTTGCTGAAGAAATCACCAGGGAGTACGGGATCAAGGCGATCGGGATGCAATGCGATGTAAGAAACCGGGAACAGGTCGCGGCAATGGTCAAGGCGGCCGTGCAGGAATGGGGTAAAATTGACATTCTGGTGAACAACGCCGGCATCGATCAACCCGTACCGGTATGGGAAATGAGCGACGAAACCTGGGATCTGGTGATCGACGTGAATCTTAAGGGCACTTTCAACTGCTGCCGGGCCGTGCTTCCCGTCATGATGAAACAAAGGCAGGGTAAAATAGTGAATCTTTCCTCGGTGGTGGCCTGGATGGGGGGCAAAGACGAAGGAGCGGCCTACGTTGCCGCCAAGGCGGGAATCCAGGGTTTCACCAGGGCGGTCGCCCACCAGGTGGGAAAATACAACATTAATGTAAACGCGGTGGCGCCGGGACTAATTTACAACCCTTTCCTGGAGAAAGTGCGTCCTGCTGAATATTTCGAGGAAGTTAAAAAACAGATTGTCCTGGGCAGGACGGGCGCCCCCCAGGACGTAGCCAACGCGGTTTTGTTTTTGTGTTCGGAAAAGGCGGATTACATCACCGGCGCGTGCCTGTGCGTAAGCGGCGGCTGGTACATGTACTGAGCGCCCGGTTAAACCCGGGGCCTAAAAAATGTGCGCTGCTCCCACCAGCTCGTTGATATCTGCAATTTCGTTTTCTTCCAGGTAGTGCTCAATTCCTTCCAGGATTTCAATCGTTGCCCGCGGATTTAAAAAATTCGCCGTGCCTACAGCCACCGCCCTGGCCCCGGCCAGAATAAATTCCAGGGCGTCGGCGGCGCAAACAATGCCACCCATACCGATAATCGGGACCCTTACCACCTGATAAACTTCCCATACCGCCCTCACCGCCACCGGGCGAACGGCGGGGCCGGAAAGCCCCCCGGTAAGGTTCCCCAGGACCGGGCGGCGCCGGTGAACGTCGATGGCCATCCCCGTCAGGGTATTGATCAGGGAAAGGGTGTCTGCCCCGGCCTCCGCCACCGCCCAGGCTATTTCCGCAATGCTGGTGACATTGGGGGAGAGCTTCACGATTACCGGCAGGCCGGTTGCTCCTTTTACCGCCCGCGTCACCTCCGCAGCGCCGGCAGGGTCGGCGCCGAACTGCAGGCCGCCCTGCTCTACGTTCGGGCAGGAAATGTTTACTTCCAGGGCCGCTATTCCGGCTGCCCTGCTTAGCTTTTCCGCCACTGCCGCGTATTCCTCCACGGTATTGCCGGCGATGCTGACAATGACCGGGGTTGCGAACTGCCGCAAAGAAGGAAGGTGTTCAGTCAAAAAGGAATCCACGCCGGGGTTCTGGAGGCCGATGGAGTTTAAAATCCCGGCCGGGGTTTCGACAAGGCGGGGGGTCGGGTTACCCTCCCGCGGCTTTAAGGTACGGCTTTTGACGACAACCGCCCCCAGCCGGTTTAAATCAAGTAAAGGGGTGGACTCGGCGCCGAAACCGAAGGTGCCGGAGGCGGTCAACACGGGATTTTTTAACTTCAGGCCGGCAATTTCCACGGCCAAATTCGGCTTCTTCACTAAAACATCCCCCTAATCCCTACTCCTTAATC
>JBFMEJ010000273.1:0-3115 GCA_040753275.1 Bacillota bacterium | reverse complement strand
CGGCCCAAAAATGCCGCCGGAGAGAATTACCAGGGCCGGCCGGAGCGTAAAATCAACCGGCTCAAATTCCAGGCGGGCAAGGCGGTTTAAGTTGCCTGCTTTGATGCTGCAAGCTTTAAGGAAAATGTCCCGGATCTTTTCCAGATATATTTCAATTGGCGCCAATATTTGACTTAACAAAACGAAACCCCCTATCCCCTAATCCCTATCCCCTAATCCCTAAAATACTATTTCGTTAAAATACGCCCAAATCCTCCTCAAAAAAGCATAAGCCTTGCTGTTCCTTTCGGATGGCAAGGCTTATGCTAACCTTTTTTTAAGTGGGTACTAATAAAAATCCCCCTCCTAGAGATTACGACCGCCTGGTGAGTCTGCCGCCGGTAAAATACCTCGCTTCGTTTCCTGAGCCGTGATTTTTTTTGCGTTGAAGTGGTTTGTTAAATAATTACAGGCGTCCCAGGGGTCCACCTTTTCGCCGCAGGTGAAGACGTCGACTGCCGCGTACCCCAACTCCGGCCACGTGTGAATCGCCAAATGAGATTCCGAGATCACCACCACGCCGCTGATTCCTTGCGGGCTGAATTTGTGGAAGACACATTCGCGAACTTCCGCGCCTGCTTCCAATGCTGCCTTGACCATGATTTGTTCGACCTTTTCCATGTCGTTTAAGATGTCAAAATCACAGCCCCAAATTTCAGCCAGCACGTGGCGGCCCAAGTGTTTCATTTGGGTTATCTCCCCCTTCCTGATTTTCAATCAAATTCAATTGTAGCATAAGATCGGTAGTTGTCAAATAAAATTTTTTATTTGCTTTGCTCCGTTAAAATCAGATAAATCAGGGGGGAGACGACAAAAATCAAGGTGGTGGCGGCGGCGACGATGCCGGAGTCGTTGAAGAGCAGGGCCGCGATGCTGCCCGGGACCACTCCCAGGAAACCTTTGTAGAGATCGGGAAAGGCGCGTTTCACCCCGGCCATCACCTCTACCGGGCGGTAGAAAAGAAGGGCCAGACTGCTTAGGCTGGCTAAAAAGATCCGGCTCCAGATCGTATATTTAAACAATTTTATGTTTATTTCACTTTTCCGTTTGATGATGTCAACCACTTCCGGCCAACCGCCGGCCATCACGATGGCGGCGTTGCGGCCGAAGTGAGACTGGGCCTCCGGGGCACGCTGCAGGTCAATCAGAAATAATCCGGCCACCAGGAAAATCACCACCCCCGCCAGGCAAGCAACGGTTTTGAAACTAAACCTGATTCCGCAGAGCAACAGAAATGTGGTCAGGAAGGCGGTCGAGGCGGCGATTACTCCCCCCATGTTGGCGCCCAGCCGGGGGTTTCCCAGCACATAAACGGCCAGCAGAAAAAGCAGCCCGAGCGTAATCACGCCGGCCCGGCGGAAACGGGGAAAAAGGGTCAGGGCAGCCGTGCCGCCGACGGTTAAAGAGCCGGTGAGAACCCCCATGTATTCGTTCCCGATTCCGTAAAAACGGGCCCCGATGATGGGATCGTAACCCATCAGCGACGTTTTTTGCAGGGGCGAACCCAACAAGGTGTCGATAATAATCAGCCCGGCGGTCAGCAGACCTAAGCAGATCAGGGAACCCAGCGGCGAGCGGCGGGCGGTTGCCAGGGCCAGAAGAGTAAGCCCCGCCGTAATAAAAATGAGTTCCAGAGTCAAGGAAACTAAAGAAGGCTGGGGCAGCAAAGGGAGCAGCAGGTAAGCCGGGGGCACGGCCAGCACGGCCAGCAGAAAAGGTTGCAAAACGGAAAGCGCCCGGCTGCGCCCCCGGAAAACGCAACCCAGGCCGGCGATCAGCAGCGCCAGCTGATAAATGATATACCCCTTCTGCAGGCAGGGGCGGGCGGTGTAGGTCAGGGCCAGCTGTTTCTGCAGGGCGGAAAGGGCGACCGGCTGGTTTGTTGTTGTCGCCAGCACCTGCACCGGCTGGCCAAGCATGTGCCCGGGAACGGACAGGCGGAAAAAGCGTAAAATGGTCGGGGCGAGATCCGTGTTTAGAATTATTCCCGGTCTTTTTGTGCTCGGCGAAGATAAAAAACCTGGGGAAAAGCCGGCGCCTGCAACCAGCACGGGCGAAAGGCAGTTTTCTTCGCCTGGCGGCATGGCGCTGCGGGTAGGCGAAACAATTATGAGCAAATCTTTTTTCAGATCGATGAATCTGATTGCCTGTCCCAGAAAAAAATCAATCTCCTGGAGAATCTCTTCCCGCTTTACGGAAAGTACGTTTTTCAAAACGTCTTCTCTAAACTCCTCCAGGCGGGATAAATCCCCCACTTCGATGACCTTCAGGGCGGCGTCCCCGGGGAGGCCGGCCATCTCCCGGAGCAGACCGGCGTAGTTGGTCCGCAGCCCGCCGGGAAATTCGCTGTTTTTCGTCAGCAGCCCGGCGCCGACGTTTCCGTAATCAACCAGCCCGTTCTCGTCCATGGCGATGGACACCGCCTGGCGCCGCGGTCCCAGAAGGGTATCGGCGTTTCCCAAAACCGCCGTTTTCCTGCCCGCCTTGCGCAGTACCGTGCCCAGGGCGCCCGGCCGCGCCGGGTAAGGGAGCCCGGCGTTTTGCTCCCTGATCCGGGCGATGCCCAGGTGAACCACCGCACCCCGGGGGGCGCTCTTTCCGGTCCGGCTCCGGTATTCTTCGGCTGCCTGCCGGCCGGTACCCCCGGGAAGGATTTCCGCGGCGTTAAAACCCAGGGCGGAAGTTTCGGGGGCCATGACGTGCGCCCCTGCCCCGATGGTCGCGTAAGTATTTTCGGGGTTTCCGGCGCTGCCGGCGGTGTTGCAGTTCATCAGACCCAGGGCGCCCTGCTCCATTAAACGGCGAAAATTGGGTAAACGGTTCAAATTGGCCGGGGTTGCCGGGCTTAAATCCGCCAGGGTCAGCCGGTCAATGACGATCATCAGCACTTTTCCCCCGGCGGAAGAAACGGGCGGGATGGGCTGCCCCACCTCCGCCCTGGCCGTGGAGAGAGCTTCCGACAGCGCCGGGGCAGCGGCGGTTTTCTCCGGAAAAACGGCGCTCAGCACAAAAATCAACAAATAAATGGCCGGTCCCTTCAAAAACTTCATTTTTTAACCTGAACCCCGCCCATTTC
>JBFMEJ010000272.1:0-3126 GCA_040753275.1 Bacillota bacterium | reverse complement strand
ACCGGGGACAGGAACCGGTGGACCTGGACGCCCTGCGGCAGGTGCTCCTGAAGCTTTCCGGGCTGGTTGAAGCTTACCCGGAAATCAAAGAACTCGACCTTAACCCGCTGGTGGGTTACGCCGCGGGGGTTCTGGTCCTTGACGCGCGCTTGATTCTAAAATAACCCCAATTTCATTCTGGGAATTAAATTTTTCACTCTTTTGAGGGATTTCTTAAAAAGACCTTTATTTTAATTCTGTAGGAATTTTCCTTTTTCTGCCTTCCAGATATGGAATAAAAAGGAGTGACTCTCCATGAAGCGGAATAAATAAAGGCACAAAGGCACAGAGGCACAAAGGGAAATGTACCAGGAATATTAACTTTGTGCCTTTGTGCCTGGGAAACTTTGTGCCTGATCTTTAATTTAGAATTAGAGAAGAAATACCCTTTCTGGAGGCGATCTTTTTGTCTTCTGCCTCGGGTCATGATCAGAGTATTGTCGAAGCCGGAGAAGGCCGCGTGCTGCCGGAAAGCCGCTCCCGGGAAGACGATTTTCGGCATGATTTTACCCTGATGATTCTCGAGAATATGAATGATGGCCTGTCCGTGCTGGACGGAAACGGCAAGATCGAGTTCGTGAACCGGAAACTTTGCGAAATGCTGGATTACCGTCCGGATGAGTTAATCGGCCGGGACTGGTGGTTTATTATTTACCCTGAGGATATTCCGGTGGTGCAGGCCCAAATCGAACGGCGCAAACAGGGGGAGGCCGGCCGGTACGAGTGCCGGCTTTTGCGCCGGGACGGCCGGGAGATACTTTGCCTGTTCAGCGCGGCGCGCCGGTCGGGGCCGAATGGTGAATATCAGGGCAGCGTTACCATCATGACCGACATTACCCGGATCAAGCTCATGGAGCAGGAACTGCGGGCCTCCGAGGAAAAATACAAAACGATCATGAAAAATTCCAGCGACGGAATGCTTATTTACCGGAGTTCGGATTACAGATTCGTTGAAGTCAACCAGGCCCTGGCCGACATGCTGGAACGGACGGTGGAAGAGTGTTTACAGCTGACGGTTCCCGATACTCTGCACCCCGAATCCCGGGCCATGGTCATGGATTACGTAAAAAGGCGGGCGCAGGGAGATCCAACCGTACCCACCCATTACGTTCTTACTGCCCTGACGAAAAGCGGCAAAAAACGTTACTGGCACATGGGCGTAAGCCGGCTGGACTGGAAGCCCGGTTACGTTTCGACGGTAATGCGGGATATCACCGAGATCAAGCAAATGGAAGAGGATCTGCGCCGGCAGAACCGGGCGCTCCAGGAAAAATTAAGGGAGACCACGCTGCTGCGGAAAAAGCTCTCCCGGTACCAGGAGGAGATCAAGCAGCTGCTCAAACGCACCATAGAAATTGAAGAAAAAAGCCGGCGGCGCCTGGCCGTCGAGCTGCACGACGGAGCTGTGCAGGAGATTACCAGCGCCCTGCACCGGATCAAAATCTGCCGGATGCTGCTGGAAAAAGACCTGGCCGGGGCCCGGGCGGAAATGGCCGTCATGGAGGAGAACCTGCGGCGCGGCATGCAGGAGCTGCGGCGGATTATCTTCAATCTGCGCCCTTTAAGTCTGGACGTTTTGGGGCTGTTGTCCACGCTCAAGGACTATCTGAAGAAATTCGAACGGGAAACGGGGATCGGGGTGACCCTCAAAGTTTCCGGAACGGAGAGGGAACTGCCTCCCGAGCGGGCGGCGGGTGTCTTCCGGATTGTCCAGGAGGCCCTGCACAATGTGAAGAAGCATTCCGGGGCGGACAGGGTAACGGTTACCCTGGTTTACCGGCCGGAACGCCTGCGGATCACAGTCAAAGACAACGGTTGCGGTTTTTCCCGGGAGGACGAGGTACGGGCCATCAAAAACGGCCGCGCCGGCCTGTTGGGCATGAAGGAGCGGACCCAGCTGATGTCCGGTAAACTCCGGGTGACGGGCATACCGGGGAAGGGAACGCGGGTGGCCTTCAGTATTCCTTTGCCGGAAAGGGTGGCTGCCGATGAACAAAATAAAAGTGCTTATTGTTGACGATCATCCCGTGGTTCGCCAGGGTATCCGGCGCATCCTGGAGATGGAAAGCGACGTGGAGGTCGTCGGGGAAGCGGGAAACGGCCGGCAGGCGCTTGCGGGCGCGGCCGCCCTGCAGCCGGACGTGGTTCTTCTGGATATCTCCATGCCCGGCCTGGACGGCATTGAAGTGGCCCGCCGGCTCAAGCAAACGTGCCCGGAAACCAGGGTGATCGTCCTGACGGTCCACGAGCAGGAGCAGTTTTTGTTTCAGGCGGTGCAGGCCGGGGTGGACGGGTATTTATTAAAGGATCTGCCCGAGGCGGAACTGGCGGTAGTCATCCGGAAGGTCAGCCAGGGGCATTCCGTGCTTGATCCCGCCATGACCCGGCCCCTCTTGCGGGAATTCAGCGCCCTGGCGAAAAGCCGCGTCCGGCGCCAGAACTTCCTGACGGAAAGGGAGATCGAAGTTCTGCATCTGTTGGCCCAGGGATTAACCAATAAAGAAATCGCCGGGATCTTACACGTCAGCGACTCCACCTTAAAGCGGGTGGTTCGGGCGGTCTGCCGGAAGCTCCGGGTCGACAGCCGCCCCCGGGCCGTCGCCGAAGCCCGGGCCCGGGGGATTATTTAGCCCGAAGAACCTTGCGGTTTAGATGAATCTTTTAAATTTTAAGTTCCCGTTTCAAAATTTTCCCGGTGGGGTTTTTGGGCAGTTCTTTCCGGAATTCCACCGCCCGGGGAGCTTTATAAGCTGCCAGCCGTTCCTTGCAGTAGGTAATGATTTCTGTTTCGTCGGTCACCGCATCTGGTTTTAAAACGATAAACGCTTTGGGGATTTCGCCTTTGATTGGGTCGGGGACTCCCAGCACCGCAGCTTCCAGTACGGCCGGGTGGGTGTACAGGACTTCTTCCACCTCCCGGGGGTAAACGTTGTAGCCCCCGCAAGTCAGCATGTCCTTTTTGCGGTCGACGATGTAAATGTAACCGTCTTCGTCTTTTTTTCCGAGATCGCCGGTGTGGAACCAGTCACCGGTGAAGGCTGCAGCGGTAGCTTCGGGCATTTCCCAGTAGCCCTTGAACACCCCGGG
>JBFMEJ010000271.1:0-3128 GCA_040753275.1 Bacillota bacterium | reverse complement strand
ACTGGTTACTTTCCTGCCCGAGATTCCCCCCGACCTGGCGGTGCAGGCCCTGACGGAAAGGGTGCCGCCCGGCACGGAAGAAATCAACCGGGAGGCTTTTTGGCTGGGCAGGGAACTGGCCGGGACCCTAATCTCTAATCCCTAACCCCTATTTTTTAAGGAGGATGGAAAAATGCGCCTCGGTTTAATCAGCGACACCCACGGGGGGCTGGAAAATTTAAGGGAGGCAATCAGGCAGCTGACCCGGGAGCACAGCGTAGAAAAGATTGTTCACCTGGGGGACGAATGGGAGGACGCCGCTGTTTTCAGGGAACTGCCGGCGGGGGTGGAAACCTTGCAGGTGCCGGGAATTTACGCCCGCGAATACCAGGAGCCGGCCGTCCCGAACCGGATTGTCCGGGAAATTGCCGGCTGGCGGATTCTGTTTACCCATACCCCGGCCGCTGCCGCCAACGACCTTCCCGGCGATCCGGACCCCGCCGAACTGGCCGCCGCCCACAAAATCGACGTGGTGGCGTACGGACATACCCATATCCCATCGGTTGAAGAAAGGGATTACGTCCTCTGGATAAACCCCGGCCACCTGAAAACCTTGGATAAAAAAGGACGCGCTCCCAGTTATGCGGTGCTTGACCTCCGGGAAGGCGAAATCGAGGTCCGGATGATCGATTTGAAAAGCCAGGAAGCTTTTGTCCGGCAAGTCTTTCCAAAAAAGAGAATCACCCTTTATACCTCTGGCTTAAAATTGCGAGGGGTCCTGAACAACACGGCAACCGCCCAAAAGATCTGGGACGCCTTGCCGGCGGGGGGAAGGGTCAGTCTCTGGGGAGAAGAAATTTATTTCCGCGTTCCCGTGGCGGCGGATCCGGAGAAAGGGCAGGAAACGGTGCAGCGGGGGGAAATCGGCTACTGGCCGCCCGGCCAGGCCCTCTGCTTCTTCTTCGGCCCGACCCCCGTTTCCACCGGCGAAGAAATCCGCCCCTACAGCCCGGTGACCGTGGTGGGCAGGCTGGTCGACGACCCGAAAGGGCTAAAAGCGGTGGAAGACAAGGAAGCAGTGAAAATAGTCCGCGGCTGGTAATTTCTTGAGCAGTTGCACGGTCAGGTGTTGGCTTGCGGATGAACGACCTTCATCGGGCACGAACCTCGCGGATTTTTCGTGATTACAGAGAGTAAACCAACGCGCTGGTTTTTTATGGTTCGGGTTTGAGTAAAACTGCCGCTTGAGAAAAGTGAAGGACATGATCATGTCCTTTTATTTTGTTATAATGCCCATGTGAAAATTGAGCAGCCCCCATTTTTTTGAGCGGGGACGGGTTTAATTTTGGGCAAGCAAAATATGGTATAATACATTTGGCTGTGTACGCAACGTTTGGGAGGTTGTGAAAAGGAAGCAGGAAAGGAGCGTGCCGCGCCGTGGGGCTGCGTCTTTTGCTGGGACGGGCGGGGACGGGCAAGACCCGCCGCTGCCTGGAGGAAATAGCCGCGGAGCTGCAGAGAGAACCTTTGGGGCCGCCGTTGATCCTGATCTCTCCAGCCCAGGCCACTTTCAACATGGAGCGGGAGCTGGCCGCCCTGGGGGGAAGCCTGCGCGCCCAGGTGTACAGCTTTCGCCGCCTGGCCTACCGGGTGCTGCGGGAGGCGGGCGGGGCGGCCCGGCGGCCGGTGAGCGAACTGGGCCGGCGGATGATGCTGAAAAAAATCCTGCTGGAAGAAAGGGAGCGCCTGCACCTGATGGGCTCCCTGCACAACCGGCCGGGTTTTCTGGCCGCCCTTTCGGAGTTGATTGGCGAATTGAAGATGTGCCGGATTACCCCAGAGGATTTACGGGAGCTGGCGGGCCGTGAGGTGGCCGGGGACGGGCCCGGGGGCGAAGAAAAGGAAGGGGAAGGCGAGGGGGGGTTGCTGGGCCGCAAGCTGGACGATCTTTATCTGGTGTACCGGCGGCTGGCGGAGAAACTGGCCGACGGTTTAAGCGATCCCGACGATTACCTGGACCTCCTGGCGCAACGGATTCCCGGCGCCGCTTTCCTGGAGGGCTGCCGGGTGTGGGTGGACGGCTTCGCCTCCTTTACCCCGCAGGAAGGCGCGGTCCTGGCGGCGCTTTTCGCCCGGGCGCGGGAAGTGACCGTCACCCTGACCCTGGACCCGGCCCTGGCCGCCGTCCGCCCCGCCGACCACGATCCTTTTGTGAAGCCCTGGGAGACGCGCGCACGCCTGCGCCGCCTGGCCGGGGAGGCGGGGGCGGCGGTACGGGAGGAGTTCCTGGCGCCGGACGAGCGCTGGCGCCTGGCGGCGGCCCCGGAGCTGGCCCACCTGGAGCGCCGTTTTTTCCGCTACCCCACGGTGGCCTACGCCGGGCCCGTGCAAAAGGTGCGCCTGCTGACCGGAGTCAACCGGCGGGCGGAAGTGGAAGGAGTGGTCCGGGCCATCCGGCGCCTGCTGCGGGAAGAGGGTTTGCGCCCCCGTCAGATCATGGTGGCCGTGCGGGACGTGGACGCCTATTTCCCCCTCTTCCGGCAGGTGCTGGCGGACTACGGGATCCCCTGTTTCATCGACCACCAGCAGCCGGCAATGCACCACCCCCTGGTGGAGCTGCTGCGCTCCGCCCTGGAAGTTTGGGAGAAAAACTGGGCCTACGATCCGGTGTTCCGCTTTTTGAAGACGGGCCTCGTCCAGGTCAGTGCCGAAGAGGTGGACCGGCTGGAGAACTACGTCCTGGCCGCCGGCATCCGGGGCAGCCGCTGGTACGGGGAACAGCCCTGGTCTTACCTGCCCGGGCGGACCTGGCGGGAACAGGAAGATGAAGAGCGGCAAACGTTTCCCCCGCGGGAACTGGAAGAAATTAACGAAATTCGCCGCAAGGCGGTGAAAGAACTGCGCCTCGCCCAGGAAAAGGTGCGGGCGGCCGCGGCCGGCCGGCCGGCGCGCCTGTCCGCCCGCCGGTGGGCGGCCGTTTTACTGGAACTGTGCCTGGACCTGGCGGTGCCGGAGAAGCTGGACCGGTGGAGCCGGGCGGCCCAGGACGCGGGGCGGCCGGAGCTGGCCCGGGAGCACCGCCAGGTGTGGCGGCTGGTGAGCGGCCTGCTGGATGAACTGGTGGCGGCCCTGGGGGAGGCGGAATTGAG